>DAIDHU010000130.1 GCA_027451915.1 Thiomonas sp.
AGTTTTACGCATTGTGGCGCAGCCCATGGGCCGTGTCAAACCATGCGCCTGCGCGCGTGGGCGGCCACGCCGTCGCGCAGGGCCCAGCGCAGGGGTTGGGCGAGCACGCGGATGCCGGCGCGCAGGGCCTCGCGGCGCAGCGGCGAGGGCGCGGGCATGCGCAGCATGGGGTAGGCCCAGTCGGGCAGTTCATGCAGGGCGGCCTGCACGAACAGCTGCTGCAGGCCGCCCGGGGCGTCGGCCGCGGGCATGTGGCGCAGCAGGTCGAGCACGAAACGCGAGCGCTCGGAATAGTCCAGCTCGTCGCGGTAGGCGAGCAGGTCCTCGCGGGCCTGCTGCTCGCCG
Source organism: Thiomonas sp. (assembly GCA_027451915.1). Taxonomy (GTDB): domain Bacteria; phylum Pseudomonadota; class Gammaproteobacteria; order Burkholderiales; family Burkholderiaceae_C; genus Thiomonas_A. The sequence goes on from DAIDHU010000130.1 coordinate 346, forward strand.
CGGGCGATGCGCGCATGGGGCAGGGCCTGTTCCACGCAGCCCAGCGCGAGGGGGATGCGCGCCATTTCCTCGAAATACCGGTCGCGGCCTTCGAGCGGCATGTGGGGGTCGACGAACACGCGGTGGGCGTGCAGGAAACTCCAGGTCTCGCTCAGGTGCACCCAGTAGAGCAGCCGGGGGTCGTCGGCGCGGTATTCGCGCCCGTCGGGGTGGCGGCCGCGCACCTGGGTGTGGATGGCGCGTACCCGCGCCAGCGCCTGCTCGGCCATGGCGCTGGAGCCGTAGCTGGTCTCGGCGATGAAACGCGCGGTGCGCGCCAGGCGCCCGCGCAGGTCCTGGCGGAAGGTGGAGTGATCCCATACCCCTGCCAGGGCCAGCGGGTGCAGCGCCTGCAGCACCAGCGCGCCGATGCCCCCGACCATCATGGAGGGGAAATCGGCGTGCACCCGCCAGGTCTGCGAATCGGGGCCGAACAGGCCGGGGTCGCCGGGCGGCTGCAGGTATTGCACCGGCGCGCGCCCGTCGCCCCCGGCGACGATGCGCACGCGGCGGCGCAGGGCTTCGCGCAGCATGGGGCTGGGATGTCGCGGGCGCGGCTTACCAGCTGCCCACGTTGGGCATGTCGGTCCAGGGCTTGGCGGGGGGCAGGGCCTCGCCCTTTTGCAGCAGCTCGATGGAGATCTGGTCGGGCGAGCGCACGAAGGCCATGCGGCCGTCGCGGGGCGGGCGCAGGATGGTCACGCCGTTGGACTGCAGGCGCTCGCAGGCTTCGTAGATGTTGTCCACCGCGTAGGCGAGGTGCCCGAAATTGCGCCCGCCGGTGTAGGTCTCGGGGTCCCAGTTGTAGGTGAGCTCGACCTGGGCGTCCTCGTCGCCGGGGGCGGCCAGGTAGACCAGGGTGAAGCGGCCCTGCTGGTGGTCCATGCGGCGCACTTCGCGCAGGCCCAGGGCGTCGCGGTAGAAAGCCAGGGAGGTGTCCAGGTCGGTCACGCGGACCATGGTGTGCAGGTATTTCATCGCTTGTCTCGGGTGGGAGGGGACGGCGGCGCGGGCGCGGGCGACGCCTCGGACGGAAATCGTAGTGCGCATCGCGCTCGCGCGTGCGCCGGGTCCGTGGGCGGGACCCTGAGCGGGCCCGTCTTGCGGCGTGGGGCCCGGCTCGCGTACGCTGGGGTGCATCCCACTTCCAGGTTTCCGATGAGCTCTGAATCTCCGCCGTCCCCGGTACGCCTGCAGCGCGATGGCGCGGTGGCTGTGCTGGAACTGAACCGCCCGCAAGCGCTGAACGTGGTGGACCTGCCCACGGCGCGGGCCTTCCTGGCCGCCTGCCGCGAACTCTCCGGCGACGCCTCGGTGCGTGCCGTGCTGCTGTGCGGCGCGGGCCGCAGCTTCGGCGTGGGGGGCGACCTGCGGGCCATGGCCGAGGGCGAGGCGGCCGAGGTGGCCGGGGAACTGATCGCCGCCCTGCACGAGTCGGTGCAGCGCCTGGCGGCGCTGCATGCGCCGGTGGTGGCCGCGCTGCAGGGCGTGGTGGCCGGCGGAAGCTGGAGCCTGGCGCTGGCCGCCGACCTGGCGCTGGCCTCCGACGACGCGGTGTTCACTCTGGCCTACGCGCAGATCGGGGCCAGTTGCGACGTGAACGCCTCGTGGGCCCTGCCGCGCATGGTGGGGCTGCGCCGGGCGCTGCAGATTGCCCTGCTGGGCGAGCGCCTGGACGCTGCGCAGGCGCTGGAACTGGGGGTGGTCAACCGCGTCGTGCCGGCGGCGCAGTTGCGCGAGCAGGCGCTGGCGCTGGCGCGGCAGTTGGCCGAGGGTCCGACCCTGGCCTACGGGCGGCTCAAGCGCCTG
>DAIDHU010000131.1 GCA_027451915.1 Thiomonas sp.
CTCGCGCAGCGCCTGCAGCCGCGCATGCACGAGTGGCTCGACGAGCACGGCGAGCAGCCTTGAGCTGAAGTGACCCGAAGGCGTTCGGGGTGATATCGCCCTGAACGTAACAATGTATTTCATGCGGTATGTAATGGGGCCCAATGCCGCCCCATCCCTTCACCGCCATGAAACTCGACGCCCCCCATGCAGCCAGCCTCCCCGGTTCCAGCCCCGGCCGGTTTCTCGGTGTGATGTTCGGGGCCATCCGCGCTCGCGCCCGGTCCGCCGCCTGCCTGGGCCTGCTGGCCGGCCTGGCCACCGTCTGCCACGCGCAGGATGCCGTGGTGACCGTGCGCATCGGCAGCGCCGAGCCCATGACCGGTGCGCTGGCCGCGGTCGGGGTCGACAACACCAACGCCGTGCGCCTGGCCATCGAGGAGCTCAACCGACGCGGCATGGTCATCGGCGGCAAGCGCCTGCTCTGGGAACTCGATGCGCAGGACGACCAGGGCGACCCGCGCCAGGCCGCCCAGGTGGCGCAGAAGTTCGTCGACCAGAAGGTCCACGGCGTCGTGGGTCATGCCAGCAGCGGCTGCACCGTGCCGGCCGCCGCCATCTATGCCCGCGCCGGCATTCCGCAGATCACGCCCGCGTCCACCGACACCAGCATTGCCCGGCGCGGCCACGCCACCTTTTTCCGCATGCTCGCCGACGACTCGGCGCTGGGCGAGGGCCTGGCCCGCTACGCGGCTGGCACCCTGCATCTGCGCAGCGTGGTCGTGATCGACGACCGCACCGCCTACGGCCAGGGCCTGGCCGACAGTTTCGTCCGCGGGGCCGAGGCCTCGGGCATGCGCGTGCTGGCGAGGGAATACACCAGCGACAAGGCCAGCGATTTCTCGGCCGTGCTCACGCGGGTGCGGGCCCTCAAGCCGGACGCGTTGTTCTATGGAGGAATCTACGCCCAAGGCGGCCCGTTGCTACGCCAGATGCGGCGCCTGGGGATTGAAGCTCGCTATATCGGAGGCGATGGCAGTTGCATGCCGGCCATGGCCCAGACCGCCGGCGAGGCCGTCAACGGCGCGCTGTGCGCGGAAAGCGGCCTGTCGCTGCAGGCCATGCCCGAAGGCGCGGCCTGGCTGGAGCGCTATCGGGCGCGCTTCGGTCCCGTGCCCGTGCAGGTGTTCTCGCCTTATGCCTACGACGCGACCATGGTGCTGGCCGCCGCCATGGCCAAGGCCGGCTCCATCGAGCCGAGCCGGTATCTGCCCTACCTGCGCGACATCGGCTACGACGGCGTGACCAAGAAGAACATCCGATTCACCGCGCAGGGCAACCTGGTCGCGCCCTCCGTCACCATCGAGGAATTCCGGGATGGCAGGCAACAGGTGCTGACCGTGCAGCAGTTGCCTTGAGCCTGGGCGCCCGCCCGCGCGACACGAGCGACCGCAACCCCCGCAAGGTCTGGAACCCAAGGAGATCGACATGACACGAGACCCCGCATGCATCCGGCAGGGCGCGCCAGCGCTGCCGCGCACGCCTCGCCCAGAGCCGCCAGACGGCTTCGTGCCCGGCAGGGTGGCGAAGCGGAATCCTGCCCGTAAGCCGGGCCGGGTGTCCGCCCTGGCGGCCGGCGCGCTGGCCGTCCTGGCGCCGGCATGGGGCGCGCCCGCCTGCGCCGGCACGCTCGACGTGGTGGTCGGCGTCAGCGCCGGCACCACCGGGCCGCGCGCCCTGGTCGGGCAGGATTTCACCAACGGCGTGGTCCTGGCGCTGGAGGATCTCAACGCCAGGAATGCGCGCATCGGCTCCGACCGCGTGGTGTGGAAAGTGCTCGCCGAGGACGACCAGGCCGACCCCCGGCAGGCCGCCGTGGTGGCGCAGAAATTCATCGATGCCAAGGTGTCGGGCGTGGTCGGTCCGGACACCTCCGGAGGGGCCTACGCGGCCGAGCGCCTGCTCGACGCCGCGTCGATCCCCATGATGATGGCCTCGGCCACCGACAGCCGGCTGGGGCGCGTGGGCGCGAAAAGCTTTTTTCGCGTGATCGCCGACGATGCCGTGGTATCCCGCGCCCTGGCCGATTACGCACAGCAAGAGCTGCACCTGCGCTCGGTGGCGCTGATCGACGACCGCACCGCCTTCGGCCAGGGCCTGGCCGATGCCTTCGCGCGCGATGCGACGGCGCGCGGCATGCGGGTGGTGGCCCGCGAATACACCACCGACAAGGCC
>DAIDHU010000132.1 GCA_027451915.1 Thiomonas sp.
CGTTGTACAGCCACAGGTTGCCCTTGCCCAGAGCGCTCAGCGTGGTCGGCCCGAAGAACGGAAGCGCCCAGTTCCGGATCGTGAAAGCCACCTGCTTGGACGCGAAGGCCGCCAGGCCAGCCCAGTAGAAGCGCCCGCGGCGCGCGGGGGCGCCGTGCCGGTCAACTTCCAGGTACAAGCGCGCATAGCCCCCGGCGATGCGCTCCGCGCGCATGGCGTAGCGCACGACCTTGCCGGCGTACTCGGCCCGCAGATAGGGTTCGATGTCGGTCCATTGCCCCTGCTCGTTCTTGTAGCGCGGCACGGGCCAGTCGGGATCGGGCAGCGGATCCGGGGAGATGATGGTGGGCGTCTCCCGGCTCAGATCGATCATCCTGGGCCGGCGCAGCTTGATCCGGGGATACAGCTGCAGCATCGCGTGTTGCTGCGCCACGCTCCAGAACGAGCAGCAGGGGCATCGCGCCTGCTGCGGCGGGCCGGGGTTGCGCACGGTGTGCAGGATGAACTTCAGGTGCTCGGGCTTGGCGGTCTGGCGGGTGACGCGCGAAGCGTTCCCGCCAGACTAGACCCGTCCCCCAAGCCCGTGCCGGCGTGGGGATGCAAGACCTGAAGGTCCCGATGCGCCGTGGGGATCGGAAGAACCGCCCCCGCCGGGGGCCCGCGCGCACCGGCTCGCGCGCCGGCGCTCAGGCCGGCGTGGCCTGCTCCAGCCAGCGGTGCACCAGGTGCACCCAGAAGCTGGCGCCCAGAGGCAAAATCTCGTCGTTGAAGTCGTAGCTGGCGTTGTGCAGGGTGCAGGGTCCCGCGCCATGGCCGGGCAGGCGGTGGTCGCCGGCGCCGTTGCCGATGATCACGTAGGCGCCCGGGCGCTGCTGCAGCATGTAGGAAAAATCCTCCGCGCCCATCGAGGGCTCGAAGGCCAGCACCCCCTGCTCGCCCACCAGCTCGACCAGCACGCGGCGCGCGAACTCGGTGGGCCCGGCGTGGTTGACCGTGGGCGGGTAGTTGCGCGAGAACTCGAAATCGCAGCTCAGCCCGAAGGCCTGCGCGGTGTGCGTGGCGATGCGCTGCATGTTGGCCTCGATCATGTCCAGCAGCGCGGTGCTGAAGGTGCGCACGGTGCCCTGCAGTTCCACGCTGTCGGGAATGACGTTGGTGGCCTCGCCGCCATGCACCATGGTCACCGAGACCACGCCGGCCTCCAGGGGGTTCTTGTTGCGGCTGACCACGCTTTGCAGCGCCAGCACGATCTGGCAGGCCACCGGCACCGGGTCGAGCCCCAGGTGCGGCATGGCGGCATGCGAGCCCTTGCCCCGCACCACGATGCGGAATTCATTGCTCGAGGCCATCACCGGTCCGCTGGCCAGCGCGAACTTGCCGGCTTCGATTCCCGGCCAGTTGTGCATGGCGAACACGGCGTCCACGGGGAAGCGCTCGAACAGCCCGTCACGCAGCATTTCGCGGGCCCCGCCGCCGCCTTCCTCGGCCGGCTGGAAGATGCACACCACGCGCCCCGCGAAATCGCGCTCGCGGCTGAGCTGGCGCGCGGCGGCCAGCAACATCGCCGTGTGTCCGTCGTGCCCGCAGGCGTGCATGCGCCCGGCATGGCGACTGGCATGATCGAAGGTGTTCTTCTCGGTCACCGGCAGGGCGTCGATGTCGGCGCGCAGGCCGATGGAGCGCTCGCCGGACTTGCGGCCCTGGATGACGCCCACCACGCCGGTGCGCCCGAGCCCGCGGTGCACCTCGATGCCCCAGTCCTGCAACTGCTGGGCGATCTTGTCCGAGGTCCTGTGCTCCTCGAAACAAAGTTCCGGGTGCGCGTGGATATCCCTTCGAATTTGTCGAAAAACAGCCGCTTCAGCGACGATGGAATCGATAATCTGCATGACCAACCACCTCGAGACTCCAGGCCGCGGCGGCCCGGGCTGTCCCGATTGTCTCGCAAGCGGGCGATGCCAGCATCGTGGATTGCGCGTGAAATCGACGCGAACAGGGTCTAGACTGCCGCAACCATGTCCACCCTCCCGGCCTCTCCCGCGCACCGTTGCGCGACTTCCCCTTCCGGCGATCGCGACGAGGGCCTGCGCGTCGTGCGCGCCGCCTGCCCGCACGACTGCCCCGACACCTGCGCGATGCTGGTGAGCGTGCGCGATGGCGTCGCGGTGCAGCTGCGCGGCGACCCGCAACATCCGACCACCGGCGGCGCGCTGTGCACCAAGGTGTCGCGCTACCTGGAGCGGACCTACCACCCGGAGCGGGTGCTGCAGCCGCTGCGCCGAATCGGCCCGAAGGGCAGCGGGCAATTCGAGCCGGTGTCCTGGGACCAGGCGCTGGAGCACATCGCATCGCGCCTGCGCGAGCTGGCCGAGGTGGATGCCGAGTCCATCCTGCCCTACAGCTACGCGGGCACCATGGGCTTCGTGCAGGGCGAGTCGATGGCCGCGCGCTTTTTCCACCGCCTGGGCGCCAGCCTGCTGGACCGCACCATCTGCGCCAGCGCAGGCGCCGAGGGCCTGCGCCAGGTGCTGGGCGGGCTGGTGGGCATGGACGTGGAGCAATTCGCGCACAGCCGCGTGATCGTCATCTGGGGCAGCAACAGCATCACCAGCAACCTGCACTTCTGGTCCCTGGCCCAGCAGGCCCGACGCGCCGGAGCCACCCTGGTGTGCATCGACCCCTGGCGCAACGAGACGGCGCGGCGCTGCCACCTGCACCTGCAACTGCGCCCCGGCACCGACGCGGCGCTGGCCTGGGGCCTGATGGGCGAGCTGGTGCGCAAGGACTGGCTGGACCACGACTACATCCAGCGCCACATCCTGGGCTTCGAGGCCTTGCGCGAGCACGCGCTGCAATGGAGCGCCGAGCGCGCCGCCGAGGTCTGCGGGCTGGAGCCGGAGCAGGTCCGCGAGCTGGCGCGCCTGCTGGGCAGCACGCGCGCCGCGGGCATCCGGGTCAATTACGGGCTGCAGCGGGTGCGCGGCGGCGGCAATGCGGTGCGCGCCATCGCCTGCCTGCCCGCACTCACCGGCGCCTGGCGCGAGCCCGCCGGGGGTCTGCTGCTGTCCAGCTCGGGGCATTTCGCGGTGGCGCGCGAGGCGCTGGAGCGCCCCGACCTGCTTGGCGCGCGGCGTCCTCGCACCATCAACATGTCGACCATCGGCGACGCGCTGCTGCACCCCGGAGGCGGGGGCTTCGGCCCGCGCATCGACGCCCTGGTGGTCTACAACAGCAACCCCGCGGTCGTGGCGCCCGAGTCCGCCAAGGTGCTGCAAGGCCTGCGCCGGGAGGACCTGTTCACGGTGGTGCTGGAGCATTTCCGCACCGACACCGCCGACCATGCCGATTACGTGCTGCCGGCCACCACCCAGCTCGAGCACCTGGATGTGCTCAAGTCCTACGGGCATCGCTACTGGGTGGCCAACGAACCGGCCATCGCCCCGGTGGGCCAGGCGCGCCCGAATTCGGCGATCTTCCGCGAACTGGCGGCGCGCATGGGCTTCGACGAGCCCTGCTTCGGCGACAGCGACGAGACCATCGCGGCACAGGCCCTGGCCGAGGACCCGCGCAACGCCGGGCTGGATTTCGCCACCCTGCGCCGCCAGGGCTGGGGCAAGCTTGCGGTGCCCGATGCTCCCTTCGCCGAGGGTGGGTTTCCGACGGCCAGCGGGCGTTGCCAGTTCGTCTACCCCCCCGATGCGCAGGCGGGGCCCGAGGCCTTGCCGCAGGTGATCCTGCCCCATGAGTGCGCGCAGACCCAGCCGGAGCTGGCGACGCGCTACCCGCTGGCGATGCTGTCGCCACCGGCGCGCAATTTCCTCAATTCCAGCTTTGTCAACGTGGAGTCGCTGCGGGGCGGCGAGTCCGGCCCGCAGCTGCTGGTGCACCCGCGCGACGCGGCCGCGCGCGAGCTGCGGGACGGGCAGGAGGTGCGCTGTTTCAACGACCGCGGCGAGATCCTGGCGCGCTGCCGCATCAGCGAGGACACCCGCGAGGGCCAGGTGATCACCCTCGGGCTGTGGTGGCGCAAGCTCTCACCCGACGGGCGCAGCGTGAACGACCTCACCCACCAGCAGCTCACGGACCTGGGCGGCGGGCCGTGCTTCTATGACTGCCTGGTGGAGGTACGGGGGGCCACCCAGGCGGCCGCAGGCGCCCGGGCGGGCGCCTGAGCCCTGGGGCCTCAGGCGCCGACCCGCTGCAGAGAACGCAGGAAGGCCTGCGCGTTTTCCTCACCCACCACGCGGCCGACCTCGCGGCCGTCGCGGAAGAAGATGATCCCGGGCGGGCCGAACAGCTGGAAGCGCTTGAGCAATGCCTGGTCGGCCGGATTGTTGGCGGTCACGTCGGCGCGCAGCAGCCGCAGGCGCTGCAGGCGCGCGCTCACCCGCGGGTCGGTGAAGGTGAAATGGTCCATCTCCTTGCACGACACGCACCAGTCGGCCCAGAAGTCGAGCATCACGGTGCCTCGGGCCTGGTCCAGCGCCGCGTCGAGCTGGGCGCTGGAGGCCACCGGCGTGAAGCGCAACTGGGTCGCGCCGGCCTGCGCCAGCGCGGAGCCCCCGCCCAGGCCCTGCAGGGGCTGCAGCACGCTG
>DAIDHU010000133.1 GCA_027451915.1 Thiomonas sp.
GTTCGCGGCGCGCCAGGCGCGCTCGGCCGCGCGCGGCATCGCCTATCTGGGCACGCGCTTCGCGGCCAAGGAAGCCTTGTCCAAGGCCCTGGGGCTGGGCCTGCACATGCCCATGAGCTGGCAGGCCTGCGAGATCCTCAACGCGCCTGGCGGGCGCCCGCAGATCACCCTGCACGGCGCGTTGGCCGCCTGGTGCGAGCAGCGCGATCTGGGCCTGCACGTCAGCATCAGCGACGAGACCGACACCGCGGTGGCCTTCGTCGTCGCCGAGATCCTTGGTTCCACGCGGAATTCCCGAACATGAAGCGTGCCCACGCACCCCTGTTCATCGACGTCGCCGGAACCGAGCTCACGTCGCGCGAGCGCAAGCGCCTGCGCGATCCGCTGGTCGGCGGCGTGATCCTGTTCGCGCGCAACTGGGAATCGCGCCGCCAGCTGGTCGCGCTGACCGCGCAGATCAAGGCGGCGCGCGCCGACCTGGTCATTGCCGTGGATCACGAAGGCGGGCGCGTGCAGCGTTTTCGCAGCGACGGCTTCACCGTGCTGCCGCCCATGGCCTCGCTGGGACGCCTGTGGATGCGCGAGCCCATGCGCGCTGTGCAGGCGGCCGGCGCCTTCGGGCGGGTGCTGGGCGCGGAACTGCGCGCCTGCGGCGTGGAGCTGAGTTTCACCCCGGTGGTGGACCTGGACTGGGGACGCTCGCAAGTCATCGGCGAGCGCGCGCTGCATGCCGATGCACGGGTCGTGGCCCTGCTCGCGCAGGCCCTGATCGCCGGCCTGCAGGCCGTGGGGCTGGCGCATTGCCTCAAGCATTTCCCCGGCCATGGCTGGGCCGAGGCGGATTCGCACCTCGCGCTGCCGGTGGACCGGCGCGCCCTGTCGCGCATTCTCGAGGCCGACGCCGCCCCCTATGGCTGGCTGCGCCACAGCGCGCGCGCGGTGATGCCGGCGCATGTCGTGTACTCCCGCGTGGATGCACTCCCGGCGGGGTTCAGCCGGCGCTGGCTGCAGGAGGTGCTGCGCGAGCGCCTGGGTTTCCAGGGGGCGATCATCAGCGACGACCTGACCATGCAGGGCGCGCGGGAGGTTGCCGGCGACACCGTCGAGGCCTTGCTGCTGGCCCTGGGCGCCGGTTGCGACATGGCGCTGGCCTGCAATCTGGCCCCGCTGGACGGCGGCGCCCCGCTGGACGCCTGCATTGCGGGACTGCGCGAGGCCGAAGGCAAGGGCACGTGGCAGCCCGATGCCCTGGGGGCGTCTCGCCGCGCCGCGCTGCTGGCCACCCAGGCGCCGCTGGGCTGGGATGACCTGATGCTCGACGCGGGCTACGTGGCAGCCCTCGACGAGCTCGCGGCGCTGGCCTGATGGCCTCGCGGACCGGGTACGTTCAAGGGTAGAACAAATAGACCGTGTAGGACCCCGCCTGAGCGTCGTGCAGCGCCAGGTCGAGGCGGATGCGCAGCCTGGCCGCGGAGCCGAGCCCGGCCGCCAGATGTGAACGGACCTGGCTCTCATCCATTCCCTGTGCGCGCAGGTACTGCTCGGGCGCGATGACCTTGCGCGCCAGCAGGTGGTCGTCGTCCCCGCCCGAACTCAGGCTCAGCTGCAGCCAGGGATAGGCCACGGCATGGGCGCCGCGGTTGTGCAACGACACCTCCAGATGCAGGCGGGAGGGGCCGTTCGGGGACATCGAGGAAGCATCGATGACCAGGTCCTGGGGACGCCGGGGTGGCACCAGCCGGCATCCGGCCGTTTCGCACAAGGCCGCCAGCAAGGGGCGTGACGCAGGCCAGCGCTGTGCCAGAGAGTCCCGCCAGATCCAGGCCGCCTGCGTGGCGCCGGCCAGCACCAACACCACCAGCACCATGCCCAGCAGCGCCCGCACCCAGGGCCGGGACCAACGCTCTCGGCGCCTGGCCTGGCGCACAAAGCCCGGTTCGAATGCGGGGTCG
>DAIDHU010000134.1 GCA_027451915.1 Thiomonas sp.
GGTGGGCGGCCTGCGCTCCTCGCTGGGCTACTGCGGCTGCGCCAGCATCGAGCAGATGCGCGCGCGCGCCCAGTTCGTGGAGATCACCTCGGCGGGCATGCGCGAAAGCCATGTGCACGACGTGCAGATCACCAAGGAAGCTCCGAACTACCACGTGGACTGAGCGTGACCATGCACCAGAAGATCCTCATCCTGGACTTCGGATCCCAGGTCACGCAGCTCATCGCACGCCGCGTGCGCGAGGCGCAGGTGTATTGCGAGATTCACCCCAACGACGTCGGCGACGAGTTCATCCGCGACATGGTGGCCCGCGGGCTCAAGGGCATCATCCTGTCGGGCAGCCACGCCAGCACCTACGAGGCGCATGACCTGCGCGCGCCGCAGGCCGTGTGGGACTGCGGGCTGCCGGTGCTGGGCATCTGCTACGGCATGCAGACCATGGCCGCGCAGCTGGGCGGCAAGGTCGAGTGGAGCGAGCATCGCGAGTTCGGCTACGCCGAGGTGCGCGCGCGCGGCCACACGCGCCTGCTCGAGGGCATCGAGGACTTCCGCACTCCGGAAGGCCATGGCATGCTCAAGGTCTGGATGAGCCACGGCGACAAGGTTACCGAGCTGCCCCCGGGTTTCAAGCTGCTGGCCAGCACGCCCAGTTGCCCCATCGCCGGCATGGCCGACGAGGCGCGGGGCTATTACGCCGTGCAATTCCACCCCGAGGTCACCCACACCTTGCAGGGCTCGGCCCTGCTGCGGCGCTTCGTGCGCGACATCTGCGGCTGCTCGGGCGACTGGATCATGGGCGATTACATCGCCGAGGCCACGCAGCGCATCCGCGAGCAGGTGGGCGACGAGCAGGTCATCCTGGGCCTGTCCGGCGGCGTGGATTCCAGCGTGGCCGCGGCGCTGATCCACCGCGCCATCGGCGAGCAGCTCACCTGCGTGTTCGTCGACCACGGCCTGCTGCGCCAGGACGAGGGGCGCATGGTCATGGACATGTTCGCCGGGCGACTGCACGCGAAGGTCGTGCACGTGGACGCCAGCGACGAATTCCTGCGCGCCCTGGCCGGCGTGTCGGATCCGGAACACAAGCGCCGCATCATCGGGCGCGAATTCGTCGAGGTGTTCCAGCGCGAGGCGCGCAAGCTCGAGCGCGCGCGCTGGCTGGCGCAGGGCACCATCTACCCCGACGTGATCGAGTCGGGCGGCGCCAAGACCAAGAAGGCCACGACCATCAAGAGCCATCACAATGTCGGCGGTCTGCCCGAGACCCTGGGCCTCAAGCTGCTCGAGCCCCTGCGCGAGCTGTTCAAGGACGAGGTGCGCGAGCTGGGCAAGGCGCTGGGCCTGCCGTCCGAGATGGTCGACCGCCACCCCTTCCCCGGCCCCGGCCTGGGCGTGCGCATCCTGGGCGAGGTCAAGCGCGAGTACGCCGAGCTGCTGCGCCGGGCGGACGCGATTTTCATCGAGGAGCTGCGCGGCACGCGCGACGCCGCCAGCGGCAGGACCTGGTACGAACTCACCTCCCAGGCCTTCGCGGTATTCCTGCCGGTCAAGAGCGTGGGGGTGATGGGCGACGGGCGCACCTACGACTACGTGGTGGCGCTGCGCGCGGTCAACACCAGCGACTTCATGACCGCCGACTGGGCCGAGCTGCCCTACGCGCTGCTCAAGCGGGTGTCCAGCCGTATCATCAACGAGGTGCGCGGGATCAACCGCGTGACCTACGACATCTCGTCCAAGCCCCCGGCGACCATCGAGTGGGAGTGAACTGACGTCCTTCGAGGACGATCGCCAGCTGTCGAAAAAGGAAATACGTCGCGGCAGCTATCGGTAGCCCTCGGCGATGCCCTGGTGGCCGGCTGCCCCGAGCTCCGACCCTTGCGCCGCCTGCTCGGCGCTGAGGGCCCCGCCTGGGCCTCAGGATTTGTCCACCAGTTCGCGCAGCGCGGGGTCGCGGATGGACAGCACGTTGAACAGGCCCAGCGCGCGCAGCGCGGGCAGGGCCTCGACGATGTCGCGCCGGGCTCCTTCGCGCTGGCGCGCCGTGCTGTTCGCATCGCACCAGGTGCGCGCATTGACCAGGAAGGCGCCCACCGTGCCCTTGCGCACGGCCACGCCGTCGAGCTCGCGCTGGTTGAATTCGTCGGGAAGAATGTCCTGGGCTTTCATGGAAGTGCTGGCAAGAAGGGTGGATGAACGCGGTCGATGCTAGGCCCGCGCGCGTTTCGAGCGTGCGATCCCGGCGTTGCTCGTCGGATCCGGCGATCGCTCCGGGGCAGGGCCGGCGGCTTCGCCCGGCGAACAGGCCGCTAAGCCCGGGCTCGCGATGCTTGCGCCGGGCGGCCCTTAGCATCGACGGCATCCCCACTCGCGGGTGGCCGCTCGTCGCGGCGCTCGTCGCACCATGGTTGCCGAGCCCTTGTTTGCGCCTGTTCCTGCCCCTGACCGTCCGTCCCCGCATGCCCGGCTGGGCGCGGGCGCGCGTGGGCTTGCCGGGTTGTTCCTGGCGCTCACGCTGATCTGCGTGCTGGCGCCGGGCTCCGCGCGCCAGCCGCAAGCCGATGGAGCATGGAGCGCGGCGGCAGGCCCGGCGGGGACCAGCCACGGCGCGGTGCCATCGCCAGGGCAGGCCCTCGCCAGCGAGGCCGTCCCCGGGCCCTATGCGGCGCTGCTCGGGACCGCGCCAGCGCTCGGCCCGCGCTGGCGGGTCGGCCTGGGAGGCGTGTTCCTGGGCCTGTGCCTGGGCCTGTTGTGCTGGCGCCTGCTGGGCGACAGGGTCTGGGTGCTGCTCGCCATGGCGCTCGCGTGGGGGCTGCGCCTGCTGCCCGGCAGCGCTCTGCCGGGTTTCCTGATCCTGCTGCACGGCCTGTACGCCGGCGAGCTGGCGCGGCGCCCCGCGCGGGACGACGCGCGCGAGGCGGAGCAGTTGCGCCAGGCCCTGGGGCTGTCCATGGGCCTGGGACTGGCGGGCCTGGTGCAGGGTCGGCTGCTGGGGCTGGAGGCCGTGGTCCTGGCGCTGGGCTGCCTGCGCCTGGTGCTGGCGCGCCGGTTCCTGCAGGTGGGCCTGCTGAGCGCTGGTGCGCTGCTGGGCACCTGGCTGTTCTGGGCCCTGGCAGGGCAGCCGGCGGCGGGACTGGTGCAGTACCTGGGGCGGGGCATGACGCTGTTGCTCGCGGCACCGGCGCAGGCGCGGATCGCGCTCGAGCTGCCGCGCTGGGAGCTCGTGGCCTACCTGGCGGCGGCGGCCCTGCTGCTGGGGCTCACGTGGCTGCGCCGCCGAGGCGATGGGGTCGGGCGCCTGCCCACCGTGGCCATGCTGGCGGTGTTCATGGCCGCGGGCTTCCAGCAGGGCTTCGCGGGCCGTGGGGCGCATGCGGCGGCCGCCGCGGACGCGATGGCCGTGGCGTTGTTCACCGCATGGGGCCTGCGCGTGGTGTCGGCTGCGGTGGCGCTGTCCAGCGTGCTGGCCATCGTGGTGGTCGCCGGGCCCTATCCCTCCTTTCTACCGGCGGCCATCCAGGCCCGGGCCCGCAGCACCTACGTGGCGCCGCTCGAGGGCCTGGCGGCGGGTCTTCGCGATGCGGGGCGGGGTGCCGGGGACCGCGCGGCGCGTGGAATGCGGGGCCTCACACGCGACCTGGGCTTC
>DAIDHU010000135.1 GCA_027451915.1 Thiomonas sp.
ATGAGCCGCTACAGCGGCCTGTGGGCCGGCATGAAGACCATCCAGGAAGTCGTCGAATCCTCGGCCTCGGTGGACGTATCGGCCGAGCGGGTGCGCATCGTGCTGCCCGAGGACTTCCCGATGCCCGAGGCCGGCGTGCACATCCGCTGGCCCGACGACCCGCTGAGCCAGGAAGCGCGCCTGATGGAGGTCAAGTGGTACGCGGCGCTGGCCTACGTGCGCGCCAACCAGCTCAATCGCACGGTGATCGACAGCCCGCGCGCGCGCCTGGGCCTGATGGCCTCCGGCAAGGCCTACAACGACACCCGCCAGGCGCTGGCCGACCTCGGCCTGGACGACGCCGCCTGCGCGCAACTGGGCCTGCGCCTGCACAAGGTGGCGGTGGTCTGGCCGCTGGAAGCACACGGCACGCGCGAGTTCGCCAAGGGGCTGCAGGAGATCCTGGTCATCGAAGAAAAGCGCCAGATCATCGAGTATCAGCTCAAGGAAGAGCTGTACAACTGGCGGGAGGACGTTCGCCCCAACGTGATCGGCAAGTTCCAGGAACGCCCCGGCGATCTCAGCGGCGGCGAATGGAGCCAGGCCAACCCGGGTGGCGACTGGCTGCTGCCGGCCAAGGCCGATCTGGACCCCGCGGTCATCGCGCGCGCCATCGCGTCGCGCATCGAGCGCCTGGGCCTGCTCGACGGCGCGCCGCAGGACCTGCGCCGGCGCATTCGCGAGCGCGTCGAGCTCATCGAGGCCAAGCAGCGTGCGCTGGCCGAGGCCCCGCCCAGCGTCAAGCGCCCGCCTTGGTTCTGCTCCGGCTGCCCGCACAACACCAGCACCCGCGTGCCCGAGGGCTCGCGCGCGATGGCCGGCATCGGCTGCCACTACATGGTGGTGTGGATGGACCGCAGCACCTCCACGTTCAGCCAGATGGGCGGCGAGGGAGCCGCGTGGGTCGGACAGGCCCCGTTCAGCCAGGACCGCCACGTGTTCGCCAACCTGGGCGACGGCACCTACTACCACTCCGGTCTGCTGGCCATCCGCCAGGCCATCGCCAGCGGCGCCAACATCACCTACAAGATCCTCTACAACGACGCGGTGGCGATGACCGGCGGCCAGCCGGTGGAGGGCCACCTCAGCGTTGCGCAGATCAGCCGCGAACTGCACGCCGAGGGCGTGCGCGACATCGTCGTGCTCAGCGACGAGCCCGAGAAGTACCGCGACGTGCGCGACCTCGCCCCGGGCGCCACGGTGCAGCACCGCGACGAACTCGACCATGTGCAGCGCCGCCTGCGCGAGGTCGCCGGCACCACGGTGCTGATCTTCGACCAGACCTGCGCCACCGAGAAGCGCCGCCGGCGCAAGCGCGGCACCCTGGCCGAACCCGACCGCCGCGTGGCCATCAACCCGCTGGTGTGCGAGGGCTGCGGGGATTGCTCCGAGCAGAGCAACTGCCTGTCGGTGGAACCGCTGGAGACCGAATTCGGGCGCAAGCGCACGATCAACCAGAGCAGTTGCAACAAGGACTTCTCCTGCCTCAAGGGCTTCTGCCCGAGTTTCGTCTCGCTCGAGGGGGCCAGGCCCCGCAAGGCCGCCGCGGCCGCCGCGCCCAGCCTGGACGCGCTGCCCGCGCTGGACGAGCCGCGGGTGCCGGATCCGGTGAAGGCCGACCGCGCCGGCGGGGGCAACTACGGCATCCTCGTGGCCGGCATCGGCGGCACCGGGGTGATCACCATCGGACAACTGCTGGGCGTGGCCGCGCACATCGAGGGCAAGGGCATCGTCACGCAGGACGCCGCAGGCCTGGCGCAAAAGGGCGGCGCCACCTGGAGCCATGTGCTGATCGCCGACGATCCGGCGCAGATCCACACCACGCGCATCGCGATGGCCGAGGCCGAACTGGTGCTGGGCTGTGATCCCATCGTGGCGGCCGACCGCGAGACCCTGGCGCGCGTGCGCAAGGACCGCACCTTCGTCGCGCTGAACACCCACGGCGCGCCGACCGCCGCGCTGGTGCACCAGCCGCAATGGCAATTCCCGGAGGCGGCCTGCCACCAGGCGCTGGAACAGGCGGTGGGCGCGCAGCAGATCGCCGGCTTCGACGCCGACGCGCTGGCCCGCCGCGTGCTCGGCGACAGCATCTATGCCAACCCGATGATGCTGGGCTTCG
>DAIDHU010000136.1 GCA_027451915.1 Thiomonas sp.
GCACGGCCACGCCCGCCACGATGTGGCGCAGGGCGGGCAGGCGCGGGGTGGAGCTGCGCGAGATGGACCGGCTCATGAAGGGTCGGGCGGGGGTTTCTACCAGTGCGCGAATGTAACGGCCCCCGGGGCCGCGCGTCAACCTGCCGGATCAAGGCCAGGGCCGCCGATCGCTCCCGCTGGCACACGAACGAAATGACAGTTATCAGGGGGACAGGACACTAGACTGGCGGTGGCATGTATCCCTTCAGGAGAAGATCCGTGTTTCGCGCATGGTTGCTCGACAAACCCGACGGAGTGTTCCAGGCCAGGCTGCAGGACATCGAGGAGTCCCGTCTGCCGCAGGCCGACGTGCTGGTGCAGGTGTTGCACTCGACCATCAACTACAAGGATGCGCTGGCCCTGACCGACCGCGCGCCGGTGGTGCGCAGGTGGCCGATGGTGCCGGGAATCGACGGGGCCGGAATCGTGCTGGAAAGCCGGCACGCGGCCTGGAAGCCCGGCGACCGCTGGATTCTCAACGGTTGGGGCGTGGGCGAGACGCATTGGGGCTGCCTGGCCGAACGCGCGAGCCTGCAGGGCGACTGGCTGGTGCCGCTTCCGGCGCGCTTCGACACGCGTCAGGCCATGATCCTGGGCACCGCGGGTTACACGGCGATGCTGTGCGTGCAGGCCATCGCCGCGCGCGGGCTGAGCGCGCAGGATGGCGAGGTTCTGGTCACCGGGGCCACCGGCGGGGTCGGAAGTGTCGCCGTGGCGCTGCTGGCGCGGCGCGGCTGGAGGGTCGTGGCCCTGACCGGCAAGGCTTCCCAGGAAGGCTACCTGCGCGCGCTGGGTGCCGCCGAGGTCCTGGAGCGCGAGGCCTATGCGCGGCCCGGCAAGCCCTTGCAGAAGGAGCGCTGGGCCGCGGTCGTGGATACCGCGGGCAGCCACATCCTGGTCAACGCCTGCGCGCAGGTGCGCTGGGGCGGCGTGGTGGCCGCCTGCGGGCTGGCCCAGGGCATGGACTTTCCCGCTTCGGTGGCGCCCTTCATCCTGCGCAACGTCACCCTGGCCGGCATCGACAGCGTGATGCAGCCGGCGGCCCCCCGGCGCGCGGCCTGGCAGGCGCTGGCCGAGGAGATCGAAGGCGCGCAGCTCGAGACCATGGCGCGCGAGCTGCGCCTGGAGCATGTGCGCGAGGCGGCGCAGGCCCTCATCGAGGGGCGCGCGTCGGGGCGGGCCGTGGTGGCCCTGTAGCCGAGCGGCCGGCGCCGCGAGAGGCCTTCGGCGCGCGCGAGCCCCGGGGGCGAGCCCGCCGGTCAGTGTCCTGTCAGCTGGGGTGTCTAGGGTGCTTCGAACGGCCGGGCGCAGACCCGGCGTCGGAGCGCGCCAGCCCCTCCCGGGGCCCCCCGTGGCCGGGTCCCGCCCGGCCTGCCCCCATGAGGGTCGGGAGAGCGTGGGGCGGCCCTGCGATTCCTGGAGAGGAGACAGCCATGGCGGAATACAGTGCATATCACCGGCGCTCGGTCGAGCAGCCGCAGGAGTTCTGGGCCGAGAAGGCGGCCCTGATCGATTGGCATCGGCCCTTCGATCGGGTGCTGGATGCCGGGCGCAAGCCCTTCGCGGCGTGGTTTCCGGGGGGGCTGACCAACCTGTGCCACAACGCGGTGGACCGCCACCTCGCCACGCGCGGCGCGCAGCCGGCACTGGTGTGGGAGTCCACCGAGGTGGACCGCAGCCGCAGCTACAGCTACGCCGAACTGCACCAGGAGGTGCAGCGCATGGCGGCGATCCTGTTGCGCCACGGCGTGGGCCAGGGCGACCGGGTGCTGATCTACATGCCCATGATCCCCGAGGCGGTGTTCGCCATGCTGGCCTGCGTGCGCATCGGCGCCATCCATTCGGTGGTGTTCGGCGGCTTCGCCGCGCTGAGCCTGGCCACGCGCATCGACGATGCGACTCCGAAGATGGTGATCAGCAGCGATGCCGGCTCGCGAGCCGGACGCGTGGTGCCGTACAAGCCGTTGCTCGACGAGGCCATCGAGCGCGCCACGCACAAACCCGGGCATGTGCTCATGGTCGACCGCGGCCTGCAGCCCTTCACGCCCCTGCCCGGACGCGACCTCGACTACGCGGCCGAACGCGCCGCGGTGGGTGACCGCGAGGTGCCTTGCGCCTGGGTGGAGGCTACCCACCCGAGCTACATCCTCTACACCTCGGGAACCACCGGACGGCCCAAGGGAGTGCAACGCGACACCGGGGGCTACGCGGTGGCGCTGGCCACGTCGATGCGGGATATTTTCTGCGGCAGCCCCGGCGGTACCTATTTCTGCACCAGCGATATCGGCTGGGTGGTGGGCCACAGCTACATCGTGTACGGGCCCCTGATCCACGGCATGACCACCGTGCTGTACGAGGGCACGCCGGTGCGCCCGGACGCGGGCATCCTGTGGCGCCTGGCCGAAAAGCACCGTGCGCAGGTCATGTTCTCCTCGCCCACCGCGGTGCGGGTGCTGAAAAGGTTCGACACCGCCTTCATGCGCGAGCGGGACCTGTCCTCGCTGGAGCGCCTGTTCCTGGCCGGCGAGCCGTTGGACGAGCCCACGGCGAGCTGGATCGCCGAGGCGCTGGGCAAGCCGGTGGTGGACAACTACTGGCAGACCGAGACGGGCTGGCCGATCCTGGGCATTCCCGCAGGGGTGCAGGCCCTGGAGCCCAAGCCCGGCTCGCCCGGCGTGGCGATGCCTGGCTACAAGGTGGGCATTCTCGACGAGCTCAGCGGCGAGCCGGTCCCGCCCGGGCAAAAGGGCGTGCTGGCCATCGAGTGGCCGCTGCCTCCCGGTTGCATGCAGACGGTGTGGGGCGACGACAAGCGTTTTGTCGACACCTACTGGTCCACCTTCGCGACGCGCCAGGTGTATTCCACCTTCGACTGGGGCGTGGCCGACGAGCGGGGCTACGTCACCATCCTCGGACGCACCGATGACGTGATCAACGTCGCCGGGCACAGGCTGGGCACGCGCGAGATCGAGGAGAGCATCTCCAGCCACGCCGCGGTGGCCGAGGTGGCGGTGGTCGGCGCGGCCGACGAACTCAAGGGCCAGCAGGCGGTGGCCTTCGTGGTGCCGCGCGACGCGACGCGCGCGGCCAGTGCCGAGGCCCGCGCCGAGCTGGCCGCGCAGATCATGCAGACGGTGCAGGCGCAACTGGGGGCCGTGGCGCGACCCGCGCGGGTGCTGTTCGTGTCCATGCTGCCCAAGACCCGCTCGGGCAAGCTGCTGCGGCGTTCCATCCAGGCGCTGTGCGAGCAGCGTGCCCCGGGGGACCTGACCACCCTGGAAGACCCCACGGCGCTGGAGCAGATCCGCGGCGCGCTGGTCTCGCAGCCCTAGGCTGTCCCCGCCGCGCACGCGCCTGGCGGCCCGCGGGGCGCGTCGCGTTCTTGATCTGCAGCAGCCGGCTGGCGCGATACCGCGCCAGCCCGGGTGCCCGCGGCCGCGGGCCTGGTGCAGAATCGGGCGCAGCCATCCGCCCCAGCCCCCGCCATGCCGGTCCCGCGC
>DAIDHU010000137.1 GCA_027451915.1 Thiomonas sp.
TCCCCGGCCACGATCAGGTCAAAGAAGGCCCGGATGTTCTGCGCCAGGAGAATGGGCGTGACATAGCGCCCCTCCTTGTTGGTGACCACCGCCAGGCGCACCTTGCGCGCGCGCAGCGAACGCAGCGCGTCCAGCACGTCCGGGTACAAGCGGCTGCGCGTGCCGCAGCGACGCTCGTAGTAGGGCGCGAAGCGCGGCATGAGCTTGTCCATGGTGCCGGCACGGCGCACGGCCTGCACCTCGATCTGCGCAGCGTGCGCGTAGGCATGGGTCATCAGCTCGCGCGTGCCGTGGCCGATCCAGGTCTTCACCAGCTCCTCGCCGACGGTGGGCAGGCCCAGCTCGTGCAGCAGGTCGTTGACGGCGTCGGCGATCTCGGGGGCGGTCTCGACCAGGGTGCCGTCGAGATCGAACATGACCAGTTCGTGCATGCTCGGCCCCCCTCAGGCCAGCGCGCCGCCGGCGCGCGCGAGCACCTCGCGCGCCGCTTCCGCGGTGCGCTCGGGGGTGATGCCGAAGTGGCGGTACAGCTCGCCCGCGGGCGCGGATTCGCCGAAACTGGCGATGCCCACCACGGCCCCGGACAGGCCCACGTACTTGTGCCACAGATCCGGCTGCGCGGCCTCCACCGCCACGCGTGGCACCCCGGCCGGCAGCACCTGGGCGCGCCAGGCGGCATCCTGCCGGTCGAACACGCTGGTGCAGGGCATCGATACCACGCGCGCCTGCACGCCGGCGGCGCCCAGCAGCTCGCGCGCCTTCATCGCCACCTCCACCTCGGAGCCGGTGGCGATGAGCACCACCTGGGGCTTGCCCGCGGCATCGGCCAGCACGTAGCCGCCGCGCTCGATGGAGGCCTCCGCGGCCTCGCCATGCGGCAGCACCGCCAGGTTCTGGCGCGACAGCAGCAAGGCGATCGGGCCGTCGACCCGCTCCACCGCATGCTTCCACGCCACGGCGGTCTCCAGCACGTCGGCCGGGCGCCACACGTCCAGGTTGGGGATCAGGCGCAGGCTGGGGGTCTGCTCCACGGCCTGGTGGGTCGGCCCGTCCTCTCCCAGGCCGATCGAGTCGTGGGAAAACACATGCACCACGCGCTGTTTCATCAGCGCGCTCATGCGCACCGCGTTGCGCGCATAGTCGGAGAACATCAGGAAGGTACCGCCGTAGGGCAGGAAGGCCCCGTGCAGCGCCATGCCGTTCATCATCGCGGCCATGCCGAACTCGCGCACGCCGTAGGACAGGTAGTTCACCGGCTCCCCGTCAGCCGCGGCCTCCCAGGAGCGCGAGGCCTTCACCGCCGTCAGGTTCGAACCGGTCAGGTCGGCGGAGCCGCCGAACATCTCCGGCAGCGCCGGGACCAGGGTCTCCAGCGCGATCTGCGAGGCCTTGCGCGTGGCGGTGGCCGCGCCCACGCCGCGCGCCTTGGCGTACAGCTGCTGCACCGTGGCCGTCCAATCCGCGGGCAGCTCCCCGGCCAGGCGGCGACGCAGCGCCGCGGCCAGCTCGGGGAAGGCCTTGGCGTAGGCCTCGAATCGCTGGTTCCAGGCCTGCTCCAGCCTGGCGCCGCGTTCGCGCCCGTCCCAGGCCTTGTAGATGTCCGAAGGGATCTCGAAGGGGCCGTACTCCCAGCCCAGCGCGCGGCGGGTGGCCTCGACCTCGGCGGCGCCCAGCGCCGCGCCGTGCACGTCGTGCCCGCCCGCCTTGTTCGGCGAGCCCCAGCCGATGGTGGTGGTGCAGATGATCAGCGACGGTCGGTCGCTGGTCTTGGCCTCGGCGGTGGCGCGCTCCACGGCCTGTGGGTCATGC
>DAIDHU010000138.1 GCA_027451915.1 Thiomonas sp.
AGGAAGTCCAGCGGGGCGGCGATGGTCTGCATGTCGCCGGGCTCGACCCTCGGCGCGTCGGCCCCGAGGGCCTCCACCACGTCCTGCGGGTAGCTGCCGCGCAGCAGCGGGTCCATGTACCAGCGCACCAGGCGCCCGTCCTCGAGGCGCGCACGCGCCCGGTCGGCCTCCGAGTCGCTGGCAGGCTCGATGGGCGACAGGTTGAGCACGATGCCCAGATCGCTGTGCACCCCGTCGGCGCGCAAGGCCTGCAGCGCCAGGCCGTGGCTGAGCAGAAGATGGTGGGCCACCTGGATCGCGACCCCGCGATCCCGGATGCCGGGCGCGAAAATGCCGGTCTCGTGGCCCAGCACCGACTGTACGAAGGGTTCGTTGTGCGTGGTGATCGAGCGCAGGCGCGATCCCAGGCGCCGCGCGACTTCGCGGGCGTAGTCCACGAAGCGGTGGACGGTGTCGCGCTGCGCCCAGCCGCCGCGTTCCTGCAGGGCCTGCGGAAGGTCCCAGTGGTCGAGGGTCAGGTGCGGGGCGATGCCGCGGCGCAGCAGGCCGTCGACCAGGCGCTCGTAGAAATCCAGTCCCCGGGGATTGAAGGCGCCGTGACCGAGGGGCTGCACGCGGGGCCAGGCGACGGAGAAGCGGTAGGCGTTGACCCCGAGGCTGGCCACCAGGTTGAGGTCCTCCTGCCAGCGGTGGTAATGGTCGCAGGCCACGTCGCCATCGCTGCCGTCGGCGATCGCTCCGGGCTGGCGGCAGAACCGATCCCAGATCGACTCGCCCCGGCCGTCCTCCCGGGTGGCTCCCTCGATCTGGAACGCGCTCGTGGCCACGCCCCAGGTGAAGTCCCGCGGGAACATGCGCGCGATGGCTCGAGGATCGATGGTGGGGTCTTGTTGCATGGATGGAAAAGTGCTTGGGTGGGCGGGACGATGCCGGACCGCGAGGCGCAGCGCCAGGGGCGCAACCGGCTTCGGGCGGCTGGGAGGGCTACTTCACGGCACCGGCCGTCAACCCGTCCACCAGGCGACGCGAGTACAGGAGGTAGATCACCAGCAAGGGG
The DNA here is from genome assembly GCA_027451915.1 of Thiomonas sp. Taxonomy (GTDB): domain Bacteria; phylum Pseudomonadota; class Gammaproteobacteria; order Burkholderiales; family Burkholderiaceae_C; genus Thiomonas_A. The sequence goes on from DAIDHU010000138.1 coordinate 1,058, forward strand.
AGCGTGGCGATGGCCGAGCCGATCATCAGGGCTCCCCACTGGGTATCCGTCGGACTCTGCAGGCTTCGCAAGGCCAGCGGCACCGTGTACATGGAGGGGGAGCGCAACACGATCAGGGGCATCAGGAAGCTGTTCCAGGACGCGATGAAACTGATCATCCCCAGGGTGCCGAGGGCCGGCACGATCAGCGGCAGCACGATGCGCCAATACACGGCGAATTCACCGCAGCCATCCAGGCGTGCGGCCTCGATGACCTCGCGCGGCAGCGAGGAGCCGATGTACTGGCGCATGAACACGATGCCGAAGGCACTGGCTGCTCCGGGCACGTACAGCGCGCGCGGCTTGTTGATCCAGTGCAGTGCGTCCATGACCATGAAGGTCGGGATCATGTTCAGGAACTGCGGCACGAGCATGGTGCCCAGCACGAGCACGAACAGCGCGCGGCGGAAGCGGAAGCGGAACATCGCGAATGCGTAGCCGGCCATCGAGCAAAGCAGCACGGTCAGCAGCGCCGAGGCGCAGGCCACGTACAGGCTCCAGCCGACGTTTCGCCAGAAGGGCAATGCGGACAGCAGGATGCGAAGGTTGTCCAGCAGGTGGCCGCCCGGCCCCAGGGGCGGCGGCGAGCTGAAAATCGCGCCCCGGCTGTGCGTGGCGAACACGAACATGAAATACAGCGGGCTCACCATCACCAGCGCCCCGGCACCCACCAGGGTGCACGCCAGGATGCGCGACAAGGCCGGGCCGCGTGAACCCCATGCGGGCAGCGCGCTCATGATTCGGACTCCCCGGAATCCTTCGAGGCGAAGGCACGGCTGGTGGACCAGGTGAGCACGGCGATGAATCCGAACAGGATCCAGGACATCGCGCTCGCACCGCCGAAGTCATCGAAATCGAAGGCCTCGCGGTAGAAGTACAGGGCCGCGGTCATTCCCGCCTGGTCCGGCCCCCCGTGGCCGCCGGTGAGAATGAAAGGCTCGTCGAACAACTGCAGCCCGCCGATGACGCTGAGCGTGACGGCGAACCACATCATCGGCTTCAAGGCGGGAAGGGTGATATGCCAGAAGCGTTGCCATGCATTGGCGCCGTCAAGCTGCGCCGCCTCGTACAGGTCGACCCCGATGGTCTGCAAGGCCGCGAGATACAGCACCACGTTGAAACCCACGTAGCGCCAGAACACGACCAGTGCGATGGCAGGCTTGACGTAGCGCGGCCGCCCGAGCCAGTCGATGGCATGCGCCGGCAGCAAGGCCCCGAGCACAGGCAGGTGCGACAGGCCCAGGAGCAACTGGTTGAGCAGACCGTGGTGCAGCGCGAAAAAGGAACTGAACAGGATGGCCACGGCCACCGTGGAGGTGATGTAGGGCACGAAATAGGCGCCGGTCAGCAAGTCGCGCAGGCGCCGGCCCGCGCCCTGAAGAAAGACGGCCAGCGGGATCGCCACGACATGCTGTGCCACCCCGGCCGCCACGGCCAGCCACAAGGTGTTGCGCATGGACTGCCAGAACCAGGGATCATGCAGCGCGAAGGCGAAGTTGCCGAGCCCGACGAAGTGCATCGAGCTCAGGCCGCTGGCCGGCTGCCAGCGATGGAAGGCCAGGTACAGCGAAAAGCCCAGCGGGAACATTCCGAAGACCAGGAACAACACGACGAAGGGCGATAGCAGCACGTAGGGCGCCCACTTCGGCGACAGGGCCGGGAGCAGGCGCCGGCGCTTGCTTCCCCCCGGCTGGGTGGTGGCTGTTGGCATCAGATGTGCTCCACGCGCTGCTGCAGAAGTCGTTGCGCGCGCCGCAACGCGAGTTCCTGGGGCACCTTGCGCTCGAGCACGTCGAACAAGGCGTCGGCGACGACCTCGCTGGCGAAGTCGTCCTGCGGGTTCACGGCCACGGCGCGGATCTTGAGCGCCGCGGTGCGCCACAGGCGCCGCGCGCGCTGGCCGCCCAGGAAGGGAATCGGCGCGTCGAAAATCGGCGCGTCATAGGTATCGACCATCGCGGGGAAGGCATCCACGCTGGCGAAGGCGGCGAGTTGGCGCTGGCGATCCAGGGTCAGGAGGCGCACAAAATCCCAGGCCAGCGCCCGGCGCCGCGCCGGCAGACGCCTGGGCACGGCCAGAATGCTGCCCCCGTAGGCGCTCCACGACGCATCCGGCAGCTGCGCTGCCCGCCACAGCCCCTTGGTTTTCGGGGCCAGCCAGTTGGCCATGTGTCCGGCCAGCCAGGCGCCGGACAGGGCCACCGCGATGCGCCCGTCCCGCAGGCCGCTGGCCCACTCCGGGGTCCAGGCCTGCACTCTCGCGTCGAGCCCGAGTCGACGCGCACGAGTGGCGAGTTCGAATCCCCGCGCGAACCTCTCGTCCAGCAGCGACGGTTGCCCCTGGGCGTCGAAGTACAGCCCGTCCCCGGGCTTGAGCCCGCTGCGGATCACGATGGCCAGGATGTCGCTGGCGTCGGGCACCATCCATGCGTCGGTGCGCGCGCGAACGGCCTGCCCCGCGCGCAGGAAGTCGCTCCATGATCCCTCCAGGCTCTGCAGCGAGACACCTGCCTTGCCCAGCATGTCGACGCGGGCGAGCAGGGTGCCGGGTCCGATGTCGCTGGGCGCGGCCATCACGCCGCCGCCGGGCACGCTGGCCTGGTCGTAGGCATAGGGGGTGAAGTGGGCGCGCTGCGCCGCGATGTCCGCCGGAGGGCCGCTCAGGTCCATGAGCCCGCCGCCGCGCGCGAATCGCCCCAGGAAGCTGACCTCCACGGCCATCACGTCGGGCAGCTCCGAATCGGTCGCGAGGGCCGTGAGCATGGCCGTGTGGTGGTCGCTGAACTGGCGACTGATGACCTGCAGGCCGATGCCTGGATGAGCGGCCGCCCAGGCCGGCGCCGCCGCCCGCGCCACCTGGTCCAGCGAGGGGTAGGCCGCCACGACCAACCGATTCTGCGAGGCGGGCGAGGAGCGCGTGCAGGCACCGAGCGCCATGGCTGTGGCGCCTGTACCCAGTCGGGTGAGGACTTTGCGTCGGCTCGGCATGGCGGGACGTGCAGTTGGATCGGGAGGGCTGCGAAAAGACCGTCAGGAATCAATTTGAAAGCGGTTTCATAGATTCTTCAAGCAGTGGGATCCGGCGTCAACCCAGGGTTTGTACGGTCGGAGCCAGAGCGGCCCCGAATCGGCTACGGGGCGGCGCAGCGGCTGGTCGATTCGCGCACGACCAGGCGCGGGGGCGGCATGCGCAGCTTCGCACGTCGGCCGTCGAGCAGCGCGGCCATCGCACGCGCGGCCAGTTGCCCCGTCTCCAGGCTCGGCTGGTGCACCGAGGTCAGTGGCGGAATCGAGTACTGGCCGACCTGCAAATCGTCGAAACCGATCACGGAGACCTGTTGTGGAACGGACACATGCCGCTGATACAGGCCGAGCAAGGCGCCCAGGGCCATCTGGTCGTTGGCAGCGAACACGGCCGTGAAATCCACGCGCTGCTTCAACAGGCGCAGCACCGCCTGGGTCCCGCTGTGCTCCCGGTAATCGCCCGCGATGATCAGCTTGGGGTCGACCGGAACCCCCCGCTCGGCCAGGGCGCTGAGGTATCCCCGCTGGCGCTCCAGGGCATCCTGGTGCTCGGGGTCTCCGGTGATGAATGCGATCCTGCGGTGTCCCAGGTCCAGCAGGTAGTCGGTGGCCTCGCGCGCACCCCCGAAATTGTCGAAGCGCAGGCTGGCCAGATGAGGCGCCTCCAGGCTGCGTCCCGTGACGACCACCGGCAATTCGCGAGCCAGTGCGATCAGGGCCTCGTCGCTGAGCCGCGCGTCGAGGGCGATGATGCCATCCACGCGGCGGGCCCGCAGCACGGAGATGCTGCGCTGCTCGTCACGCTCGTTCCATTGGCCGCTGATGAACAGCGGGGTGTAGCCCGCGGCGAGCAATTCGGCCTCGATGCCCCGCAGTGCCGAGCCGTAGAAGGGGCTGTCGAGGGTCTGGGTGACCACGCCCACGCTGAGCGTGCGCCCCCCCGCGAGGCCGCGTGCGACCGGGTTGGGCACGTAGCCCAGCTTGCTGATCGCCTGCTCCACGGCCTTGACCTTGTCCGCGCTCACCACCGCGGTGCCGTTGAGAATGCGCGAGACCGTGCTTGGCGAAACCTCCGCCGCCCGCGCGACCATGTCGATGGTGACGAGGCTGGCTGGCTCTCCCGGGCTCGGGGTGGCCGAGGGCGGCTTGGCGCGACGACTCATCGGCGGACTCCCGGTGCTCTACGAGGGCAGGCCCAGGCTTGCGGCGAAAGCCTCGAAGGCACCATGCCAGGCCTGGGGGTTGCGGTTGAAAATGAAGTGCCCATTGTTCTTGTCCGCCGGCAACTCGATGAAACGACCCCGCCCCCCGGCGCCGACAAAAGCATCGAACCAGCGCCGCGGTGCCTGGGCCCCCCAGTAGCGATCATTGGCACTGTAAAGCCAAAGCGTAGGGACGCGATCCCTGCGTCCGTAAGCAGCCAGGGTGCTCGCCATCTGGTCGGCGCGGCAGGGATGGTCGATATGGTGCATCAGGTCGCCGCCGTCGCCGCCGGAAAAGTTCACGGCACCGCGCAAGCCGGGCAAGCCGGCCGCGGCCGCGGCCACCGCGGCCACCCCGCCAAACGAGTCGCCCACCACCAGGCCGCGGCGCGGGTCGACGCCCGGCAGCGCGGCCGCGTAGCGCATCACCTGGCGCAGTTCCTGCACCACCATCTCCATGCCACGGCCGTAGTCCTTGTAGAAACAGGGGCCCGTGTATTCGATATCGGGACCGCCGGTGACGCCATAACCGACCCGTGTCGGAACCAGGACCACGTAACCCAATCTGGCAAAGTAGTCCGCGTTGCCGGGGAACTCGACCAGGCCCATGCGCACCCGCGCATCGACAGAGCCCGGGCGGCCATGCAGGATCACGAGAAAGGGGCAATGCCTGGCCGCGGGCGGCTCCACGACCGTCAGGGCCATGGCGCGGTGCACGGGCCAGCCGAGCGGGCCGCGGATGGAGACCTCCAGCCTCAGCCTGCGCGTGACCGGGCGCGGCGCCGTCGCGCCGAGCGCGGGCTGCCCTGCCACGCAGTGCGCCCATAGACAAAGCGCGAGAACAACTCGCGCCCTGTCGGAAAAAAAAATGGCCATGGTCACGGGAAACCCTGCCGGCGCCCGCCGCCGGGTGGCCGCAGTGTAGCCAAGCGTCCTGCCGGACCCGAACCGGCACCCCAGGCCACCGCGTGGCCCGGGCGCCGATCCCGCCAGGAGCATCAGGGCGTGAACGTGATGGGCCCCTTGAGCACGATGACCGTGGGAACCTGATAGGGGGCAGCCCCTCCGGTGGCCTGGGTCGACACGCTGAAGTTCGCGCTGCTCGTGAGGTGGTTGGCCCCTTGGGTCAACGCGGAGGTCCCGCCATCGCCTTGCAGATCGATCTTGGAAATCGGCGACACGGCGAGGGCCTGGGCGGCGGTACTGATCGCCTGGCCGCAGTTCTGCGCGACGGTGAAGTCGCTGAGCGGCACGGTGATGGTGGTGGCCGCGGCCGGAGTGCTGGGCTGAACGACGTCCTGCAACTGCAAATTGCAGGCCGTCGGACTGGCTACCGTTCCGATGTTGTAGTACTTGCCCAGGGTCAGGATGATCAGGAAATTGCTGCTCGGCGCCTGCGCCCACTCGGCGTTCTCGTTGAAGGTGAACTGCAGGTTGTTCTGGCCGTTGATGCTCACTCCGGAGGTGTCGCCCGAGCCGTTCAGCGCGGTGACGCCGGGGGCGAAGGTGTACACGCCCATGTACTCATAGGTCGGAACATTCGAGGGCAGAGCCGTCGCGGGAAACTGGTAGTAGTAGCCGAAGTAGCTGTTCGCGGCGGTTGTCGTGACCGACACGGGTCCCCCGAAACTGCCCGAGGACGGCCCGTAGGTCGCGTTGCCGTCCAGGCTGCTGCCGCCGTAGCCCCCATAGGCACCGCCCTCGACCGTCAGGTTCGACGCGGCGAAGCCCGAGGAGAAGGTCAGGTTCGACGCGGTGGTCGTGGCGCAACTGACGCTGACGCTGGTCACGTTGGCGTTCGCCGTGCCATTGCCCCCGGTCACCGTGCAGGTCTCCGAAGTCGGCTGGGTGGAGACCGTGACCGCGTAGTTGCTGCCAGCCGCGACGCTGGTGGGGAAAGTGAAGCTGGTCGAGGTCGAGCTCAGCGAGACGGTGTTGGCCGCATCGCCATTGAGCTCCAGGGTCGCCGTCTGGCCGCTGCTCAGGCCGCTGACGCTGCCGCCGATGGTGTAGCTGGTGCTCGTGCAGGCCACCGACACATTGCTGACGTTGGCCGTGGCCGTGCCGCTGCCGTTGCTCACCGTGCAGGTGGCGCCGCTGGGCTGGGTGCCCACCGTGACGGCGTAGGCGCCGCTGACGGTCTGCGGGAAGGAGAAAGTGCCATTGCCGCTGACCGTCAGCGCATGGGCCGAGTCGCCGTTGTCGACCAGGCTGAGCTGCTGCCCGCTCGGCAGGCCGCTGACGCTGCCGCCGATGGTGTAGGAGGAAGTCGCGTTGTTGGCGCAGACCACGCTCACGTTGGTGACATTCGCGTTGACCCCCGAACCGGAGCCGTTGCTGACCGAGCAGGTCTGGCCGGCGGGCTGGGTGCCTACGGTCACGGCATAGCCGCCGCCCGAGGCGATCTTGGTCGGGAAGGTGAAGCTGGCGTTGCTGCTGACCGTCAGGGGATCGGCATTGTTGTCGAGCAGCACCACATTGGCCGAGGCGGCGAGGCCGGAAACCTGGCCGCCGATGGTGTAGGAGCTGGTGCTCGATGCGCAGCTCACGGTGATGTTGGACACATTCGACGTGATGCTGCTGCCGGTGCCGTTGGCCACGGTGCAGACCTCACCCGCGGGCATGGAGCCCACGCTCACGCTGTAGGAGCTGTTCTGCGCCAGGGCCTTGGCGAACTGGAAACCGCCGTTGGCGGAAATCGTGGCCGTGTCGACACCGTTGTCGACCAGGGTCAGCTGGCTGCCGCTCGGCAGGCCACTGACAGTGCCCCCCACCGAGTACACGGGCGTGCCGCTCGAGCCCCCGCCGCAAGCCGACAGGCCGCCGACCAGCGCGAGTGTGAGCCACCCCACGCGAATTCTTCTCATGTCTCATTCTCCCTGGCGCTTGGCCGCGCCTGATTGGTAGGACACCTGACTGGGAAGGATCACGAAGCCATGCCCCCGCCCCACGTGCCCCGGTGCCTGGGTCACGTCAAATCCCTGCGCGAACCCCCGCCTTCCTGCGCGCCACCCAGGCGGACCATGCGCTGCGGCACAGGCCTGGCCTTCGCCGGGCATTCGCTTGAAAGCGGTTTCAAACCTGGTCAAAAAAAAGCCGCGTGCCGAGGGCAGCGACTCGTGTCCTGTCCCGCGAATAACTGTCATTTCCTTCGTGTGCCTGCGGGATCGATCGGCGGCCGCCCTTGCGTTCACTGCGCCAGGGCCGCGATGTCGCTGGACGATGCACTCCAGTTGCTGAACCCCACCGATCCCACGGCGATCACGTCATATTCGCCCGCGGTGACGTTGGGGTTCTTGCTTCCGATGATCTTGACGGCCACCGTGGTGATTCCGGTGGACTTCAAGCCTGTCATCGATCCGCTGCTGCAGCTGAACTGGCTCAGGGGAATGGCGTAGTTGCGCACACCCAGGGCGCTGGTCGAGGTGTTGGGGCCGAGCTCGCTCAGGGTCTGGTCGTAGGAGCAGTCGTTGGCGGGCGTCGCCGAGCCGATGCCGTCGTTGATGTCGACCGTGAACACATCGGCGTGTCCGGTGGGGTTCGACTGGGTGTTGCCCATCGTGATCAGAAGGGTATTGGCCTGGCTGATGTCGAAGGTCGAATCCTGCGGCGCCAGGATCGCGACCAGGGCATAGTCACTGGCACTGGTGGGCGCGGTCGCCCCGCCCTTGGTCTGCAGCGCATAGAAGCCGCTGCGGTTCATATCGGCCTGCGGCGACGAATAGCCACCGAAGACATATTGGCCCCCGAATACACCATAGACGTCCCCTCCCTGGATGCTGTGCAGGTAGGCGCCATTCACCGGAGGCGAGGGGTACGCGATGTAGTCGTTGGAGAACAGCAGGTACGGCGACTGGGTGACGGAGCTTCCGCCTCCTCCGCCAGCCACACCGGTGCTCGACACCACGTTGTTGAGCGAAACCGTGCTTCCGCCACCGCCTCCGCAGCCAGCGAGATAGGCGGCTCCCACTGCGATCGCCAATGCGCGTACCGCGCGAAATCCCAAGCCTGCACCTCGGTTCATCCTGGCCCTCCTCAAGGCTTCACGTCACAGCACCACATGCGGTCGCATGTCAGTGGCGGGTGAACATGTGCGTTTCAACGCCACCGATCTAATCAGAACGAGTTCTGAAAGCGCTTTCTTCAGTGGAATTCTTGGCTCGGTTCGGCATCTGCGCCATCCGCGTTTTCCCGGGTGGAGGTTCGGCGGACCCGGCCGGCGCGCGGTGCCGCGGTCGCCGCGCATCCGCGCGGGCACGGCGCCAGCCGGGGCGGCCTCGGCGATAGGATGCGCCATCGTCGCCATCCGATTGCTCCGATGCATGCTCCCGATCTGCTCCTGCTGCTGCTGGCGCTGGGCTTTGCCTGGAGCATGGGAGCGCACTACACGGGGGCCTGCATGGGCATGCCGCATGCCAGCGGCAGCATCGGCGCGCGCGCGGCGCTGTGGACCATGGCGCCGCTCACCCTGCTGGGGGCCACCTTCCTCAGCCACGGCGTGCTGGTCCACGTGGGCCATGGCATCGTGGCCGGAGGGCGCCTGGCCACGCCGGCGGCCATCGCGGTGATCGGGGCGGCCTTCGCGCTGACCACCTGGTTCACCCAGCGACGCATTCCCACCTCGACCATCCAGATCCTGGTGTTCTGCATCGTCGGCGCGGGCTCGGCGCTGGGCCTGCGCATACGCTGGGAGGCCATCGCGCGCCTGGCGCTGCTGTGGGTCCTGGCGCCGGGGATCGCTTGTGCACTGGGCTACCTGTTCACGCGGCTGTTCGACGCGCTGCCGGGCCTGCGCGGCGGCTCCCGCGCGGGCCCGCTGGTGGCCCGCGCGCTGGTGGTGGTCGGCGGCGCGGCCTCGCTGGCCATGGGCGCCAACGACGTGTCCAACGCCACCGCGGTGTTCCTGTCCACGGGGCTGTGCGGGCCCCTGGCCGCCGGGCTGGTGGGCGGCCTGGGGCTGGCCGCGGGAGTGCTCACCTGGGGGCGTGCGCTGTTGCGGCGCGTGGCGTTCGACATGGTCAAGGTGGACCTGCCCATGGCCACCGCGGCCCAGCTGGTGCAGGCGCTGGTGGTGCTGGCGGCGGTGGCCTTCGGGTACTTCACCTCGATGAACCAGGCGCTGATCGGCGCCATGGCGGGCGCCGGACTCGCCCGCGGGCGCGAAACCATCGATACGCGGGTGATGCTCGGCGTGGTGCGCGGCTGGGTGATCGGCCCGCTGGCGGGCGCCCTGCTCGGCTACGGGCTGGCGCTGGCAACCCGGGGCCTCTAGTCAGGCTGTTGAAAGACCCCAGGGGGCCGCCGTTCAGGCGTGCAGCCCCAGCAACAGACCACCCAGCGCGCCGGCGCCGATCAGCGCCAGCGGGTGCACGTTCCAGCGCATCACCGCCACCACGGTCAGCGCGGTCAACGCCGCGGTGGCCCAGCCGGTGTCGGCCGCGCCGACCAGGGAGATCGCGGTCGCCAGCATCATGCCCACGGCCACGTGGGACAGGGAAAAGCGCAACAGGCCCATGAACTCCCGGGCGCGCCCGCGCAGGCGCAGGGTCAGCGCCACCATGGTGAGCAGGGCCGGGGGCACCACCAGCGCCAGGGTGGCGCCCACCGCGGCCAGCACGCCGCCGGCCTGCAGCGCCACCAGCGTGGCATAGAGAAAATTCGGACCAGGCGCGGCTTGCGCAATGCTGAAGGCCGCCACGAAGCCCTGCGGGCTCAGCCAATGGTGCTCGACCACCACGAAACGGTAGATCTGCGGGGTCAGCGACACCACGCCGCCGCCCACCGCCATCATCGAAATGGCGCAGAAGTATTTGAAAATCGCCCACGCGACCAGCAGGCGCTGGGTCACGGCAGTTTCCCCGCGTCCCGCCGGTCGCCTCGCAACAGCACCATGCCCAAGGGCGCCAGCGAGGCCAGGACCAGCCACAAGGGCAGGTGCAGCAGGGAAATGCCCAGCAGCGCCAACGCCGCGACCAGCAGGCTGCGCCAGCGGCGCGGCAGCCCGAGGGCCATACGCAGGGCCATCACCACGATCAGACCGCAGGCCGCGGCGGACATGCCCGCCAGCACCGAGGCCAGCAGCGGCGAATGCCCATGGGCCTCGTAGCCCAGCCCGAGCAGGATCACCAGCACCATGGGGCCGAGCATCATGCCGGCCAGCGCACTCGCCCCGCCAGCCACCCCGGCATGGCGATAGCCGACCATGACCGCCATGTTGCAGATGGACGGCCCCGGCAGCACCTGGCCCAGCGCGAACAGCTCGCGGAACTCCTGCGCCGACAGCACGCGCCGCTGCTCGACCAGCACGCGGTACATCCAGGGCAGCACGCCGCCGAAGCCGAGCATGGTGATGTGGCTGAACATCCAGAACAACTGGGCGCAGCCCATGGGGGGCTGCGCTCCGGCCGCTGCGGCGGCGGGCTCGGCGCTGGACATGTCGTGCGGGGCAGGCCTTGCGCGCGGCCCCTGCCGCGCGCTTGCGAAAGCTCAGTTTACGTGGATGTGCGCGGTCTGGATCACCTTGCGCCACTTGAACACCTCGCCGTGCAGGAAGCTGCCGAACTGCTGCTGGCTGCCTGGCTGAACCACCACCCCCATGGACTCCAGCCTGGCCTTGGTCGCGGGATCGTTCAACGCCTGGTCGAGCAGCTGGTTGAGCTTGTGCACGACCGGAGCCGGTGTGCGCGCCGGGGCGACCACGCCCCACCACACCGAGGCCTCGTAGCCCGGCAGGCCCGCCTGCGAGGCGGTGGGCACGTCGGGCAGCAGCTTGAGGCGATGCTCGCTGGCCACGGCCAGCGCGCGCAACTGCTGCGAGTGCAGCAGCGGCAGGGCTTCCAGCGGATTCTGCACCATGAAATCAATGCGTCCGCCGAGCAGGTCGGTGGTGGCCGGCGCACCGCCCTTGTAGGGCACGTGCAGGGCCTGGATATGGGCATCCATCTTGAGCAACTCGCCCGCCAGGTGCTGCGAGCTGCCGTTGCCAGCCGAGCCGAAGGTCAGCTTGCCGGGGTGGGCGCGCGCATCGTCGAGCAGCTGACGCAGGTTCTGGAAGCGCGACTTGCTGGCCACGATCACCACCAGGGGCGCCTCTCCGACCTTGCCCACCGGCGCGAAGTCCTTCAGCGGGTCGAAGGGGGCGTCGGGAAACAGCGTGGCGTTGGCGGCCAGGCCGTTGGCGGCCAGCAGGATGGTGTAGCCGTCCGGCTTGGCGCGCGCGACGTAGGCGGCACCCAGGTTGGCGCTGGCGCCCGGCCGGTCATCGACCAGCACGGTCTGTCCCGTTTCCTTGGACATCTGCTGGGCCAGCACGCGACCGATCATGTCCACACCGCCTCCAGGGGCGAAGGGCACGACGATGGTCAGCGTGCGCTCGGGAAAGCCGGCTGCGTGCACGGGGGCGCCGATCAGCGAGGCGATCAGGCCGAAGGCAGCGGCGACGCCGCGCCAGGGTTTGCGATGCATGCGAGTGTCTCCTGTGGGTCGAAAAACCGGGATCGCCGGGCCGGCGCGCGGCCCCGGCGGCTCATTCGGTACGGATGGATTCGTTGCGGATCAGGGCCGCGTAGCGTGCACGCTCCGACAGCAGCCACTGGCGGAATCGGGCGGGCGTGCCGGGGTCGATCTCGCCCCCGGCCCCGAGGATCACGCGCCGCACGGCCGGATCGGCCAGCGCCTGACGCAGCGCGGCATTGAGCCGAAGCACGGTGGCCGGCGGCGTGCCCGCGGGTGCCACCAGGCCGTACCAGACCGAGGCGGCGAAGCCGGGGTAGCCGGACTGGGCGATGGTGGGCACGCCGGGAAACACCGGCGAGGGCCGCGGACTCATCAAGGCCAGCACCCGCATGCGCCCGCTGCGCGCCAGGTCCACCACCTCCAGGGCATTGACGGCCACGCAGTCGACTTGGCCCGCGAGCGCGTCGGCGATGGCCGGCGCGCCCCCCTTGTAGGGAATGTGGCGCAGGTCGACCCTCGCCGCGTGTTCGAACTCCAGCATCGCCAGGTGCGGCGTGGAGCCGATGCCCGGGGAGGCGAAGGTCAGCTCGTGCGGCTTGCGCCGCGCGCTGCGCAACAAGTCGGACAGGCTGCGCAGCGGAGAATCGGCCCCCACGGCAATGAGCACCGGCACGCGCCCGATCAGGCCCACCGGCGCGATGTCTCGCTCCAGGTCGAAGGGCGCCGGCTGGTACAGCGAAACATTGGCCGCCAGCGCATTGGCGGCCAGCAGCAGCGTGCGCCCGTCGGCTCGGCTTTGCAGCATCAGCTTGACCGCCAGATTGCCCCCCGCGCCAGGGCGGTCCTCGACCACCAGCGGCCGCTGCAGCGTGCGCGCCAGGGCTGTTCCGACCAGGCGCGCCAGGGTGTCCACCGCGCCGCCGGCGGTGTAGCCCACGATGATGCGCAGGGGCTCATCCGCGGGGGCCGACGCGACGCCGCGCGCAGCCCAGGCGCCCAGGGGCCATGCCGCGCCGAGCGCGCCCAGCAGGCGGCGCCGGCGCGGGCACACGAGCCCCTCCGCGCACGGGTACCGGCTCATGGCGCGGCCCCCTCGCCCATGGGCAGGGCGCGGGGCGCCCTGCGCAGGCGCCGCGACCAGGACACCAGCTGCACCCCCAGCACCAGGCAGGATGCGACGAGGAACCCGGCGCTGATCGGGCGTTGCAGGAACACCCCCAGATCCCCGCGGGACAGGAGCAGCGCGCGGCGGAAGTTCTCCTCCAGCAGCGGGCCCAGCACATAGCCCAGGATGATGGGCGAGATCGGGAACTCCAGCAGCAGGAACACGGCGCCGATCACTCCGAACACCGCCAGTTCGCCGACGTCGAACAGGCTGTTGCGCCCGCTGTACACGCCGATGCAGGTGAAGAACACGGCCGCCGGGACCAGCAGGCGGTAGGGCACGCGCAACATGCGCACCCACACGCCGATCATGGGCACGTTGAGCACCAGCAGCAACACATTGCCGATCCAGAAACTGGCCACCAGGCCCCAGAAGATGTCCCGGTGCGCGGTGATGAGCTGCGGGCCGGGCTCGATGCCCTTGAGGATCAGCGCGCCCAGCAGCAAGGCCATCACCGCGTCCCCGGGAATGCCCAGGGTGAGGGTGGGGATGAAATCCACCTGGGTCTTGGAATGCGAGGCGGCCTCGGGCGCGGCGACGCCTTCGATGAGCCCGCTGCCGAAACGCTCCGGATGCTTCGAGACCTTGCGCTCCAGCGCATAGGCGATGAAGGTCGTGATGGTGGGGCCGGTGCCGGGAATGGCGCCGAACAGGGTGCCCACCAGGGTTCCGCGCAGCATCGGAAGCAGCGAGCGCCTGAGCTCCGCGCGGGTCGGCCGCATGTCGCGCATGGACATGCGCGCGTGCTGGGTCACGACCAGCTCGCGGTTCACGGTGACCAGGAAGTCGGCGATGGCGAACAGGCCCATGCATAGCGCCCCGAGCTCCACGCCATCGCTGAGCGAGGGCATGCCGAAGCTCAGGCGCAGCACGCCGGTGTTGAGGTCGGTGCCGACCACCCCGCACATCATGCCGAACAGGGTCATGGCCACGCCCTTGAGCGCAGAGCCACGCGACATGGTGGCTCCCGCCAGCAGTCCGAGCAGCATGATGGAACTGACTTCCGCCGGACCGAACTTGAAGGCGATGCGCACCAGATACGGCGACAGGAAAATCATCACCACGATGCCCACCGAGGCCGCGAAAAAGGAGGCCAGCATGGTCACGCCCAGCGCCGCTCCGCCGCGCCCCGCGCGAGTCATCGGGTAGCCGTCCAGACAGGTCACGGCATGGGGCGGATGGCTGGGCAGGTTGAGCAGGATGGCGCCGATCGCCCCGCCATACTGCGAGCCGTAGAAGATGCCGGCCAGCATGAGGATGGCAGGCACCGGGGCCATCGCGTAGGTCAGGGGCAGCAGCATGGAAATGGTGGTGAGGGCTCCCAGGCCCGGAAGCACCCCCACCAGGTTGCCCAGCAATACGCCGAACACGGCCCACAGCAGATGCGCGGGCTGCAGCGCCACGCCGAAGCCGTACCAGAGGTCGAGCAGGCTGTGTCCCATGGCCCTTCGCTCAGCCCCACTGGAAGGCGTTGAACTGCAGCTGCAGGCCGAGCCCGAACACCAGGTAGCCCAGCAGGCTGATGGCCACGGCCAGCAGCAGCGCGGTGCGCAGGCTGTTGGCGCGATCGGCCAGCGCGGCCAGCAGCACGCAGGAAAAGGTCGCCGGAACCATGCCGCCGTAACGCCCCAGCACGAGGAAGGCCGCGAGGGAAAGCAGCACCATGCCGGCGCCTCGAAGGTCGATGCCGTGGCGACGCCCAGGCTGCGCATCGCGCGGCGCGGGGTCCGGGGCCGGCACCAGCGTGCCCAGGCCCAGCAGCAGGCCCACGCCCAGGGTCGACACCCCCAGCAGCAGCGGAAAGTAGCCCGCGCCCATGCGGGTCAGCGTGCCCACCCCGTAGGCATGCCCGGCCCAGGCCACGCCGGCGCCCAGCGCGAGCAGCAGCAAGGCGGCGATGCGGTCCTTCGCGCGCGACGAGGCCAAGCCCCTGCCCATGCATGTCTCCAGGATGAATCCTTGCCGCGGCCACGCCGCGTGCTCTCGGCGAGACTGTAGGTCCGGCCACGGCGCGCAGGCATGTGGACATTACGTACCGCCGGTGGGCCACTCGCGCCCCGGCCCCATGCCGGCTAGGGCCCCGCGCCAAGCTCGCGCAGGCGATTGGCCAGTTCCACCGCCGAGCGCACGCCCATCTTGTCGAACACCCGCGAGCGGTGCACTTCGACGGTGCGCACGCTGATGTCCAGCGCGCGGGCGATCTGCTTGTTGGAGTCGCCGCGTGCGATGAGCTCCAGGATCTGGCGCTCCCGCTCGGTCAGCTCGCGCAGCCGGTATTGCAGCGCCGCATGCTGCATGCGCGTGCGGATCACGGTCTCGCTGGCCTGGAGCGCCTGTTCCACGCGGTCCACCAGGCCATTGTTGGAAAAGGGCTTTTCCACGAAATCGAAGGCTCCGCGCTTGAGCGCCGCCACCGCCGTGGGAACGTCTCCGTGACCGGTGAGGAAAATGACCGGAAGCGCCTCGCACAGGCCGCGCTGCGCGAGCTCCTCGAACAAGGCCAGGCCGCTGGTGCCGGGCATGCGGATGTCCAGCAGCAGGCAGGCCGGCGCGCGCGGCCAGGCCGGATCGAGCGCCAGCGCGGCGCCGAGCATGGACTGGAAGGAGGCGGCATCCGCGTGCGCCTCGCACAGCAGGCGGCGCGAGCGCAGCAGCCAGGCGAGTGCGTCGCGCACCACCGGCTCATCGTCCACCAGGTGGACCACCGGCAGCCCGAGGGGGCGCGGCGCGCCGGGCGTCTCAGGCATCGAGTCCCTCCCCCTCGGCGGGCGCGGCGCGTCCGCGCGCGGCCGCCGGCAAGGTGAAGCGAAAGCGCGCGCCGACCACGCGCCCTTCGGCGTCGCGCAGATTGTCGAAGACCAGCGAGCCGCCATGCTGCTCGATGACCGTTCGACACAGGCTCAGTCCCAGTCCCATGCCCTCCTCCCGGGTGGTGAAAAAGGGTGTGAAAATCTGCGCGCGCACCTCGTCGGGAACGC
>DAIDHU010000139.1 GCA_027451915.1 Thiomonas sp.
ACCTTCGCGGCCCTGCCCATGTTCCTGCTGTGGATCTACTGCAGCTGGATGGTCGTGCTGCTCGGAGCGATGGTCGCCGCGCACCTGCCCTTGCTGCGCCTGCATGCGCAGCCCCACGCCGCCGCCCCCGGCACGGATTTCCTGCTGGCCTTGCGCCTGCTGCGCCTGCTCGAGAAGGCGCGCGGCGCCGCTGACGCGGGACGCGACATCCTCGGCCTGGGCTCCAGCCTGCGCTGCGACCCGCTGCACCTGCGCCCGCTGCTGGACCTGCTGGAGCGCCTGGGATGGGTGGGCCGCGTCGCGCCCTCGCCGGGCCACCGGTGGGTGCGCTGGGCCCTGCTCGTGGACCCGCGGCAGGCGCAGGCCTAGGCCCTGCTGGACCAGCTCGTGCTGAACCACCATGCGGCGGCCGGCGCCTCGCCGCGCCTGGCCCAGGCGCTGCAGCCTCTGCAGGCCCTGAGCCTGCACGACCTGCTGCAGCACGATACACCTTGAAACCCGGCTGCGGGCCGGGGCCGCATACGCGGGAATAACCCCATACACACTGTGCGAAGACTGGCGCGCAGGCCGGCATGGGATGCAAAATCCCCTCAGGCCCGCCCCGGCCAGCCGCGGGGGAAGGCCATGCCGCGCGTACACGCGGGGCCCCTCTCGTCGACGCGAGGCGCGAACATGCAGATCACGGTGCACCGAGGTCCCGAACTCTGGCGCGAGCCCCGAAGCATGGCCGCGGCCACCTACAACCTTGCGCGCACGCTGCAGAGGCGCAGCGCCAACGGCGTGGCCTTCGTACCCATCCGCAGCCTGCAGGTTCTGGCCATCGTCGACCGCGACGAATTCGTGTTCGTGGACAGCCAGCAGCGCGCGCTCGCCCTGCTCGCCTGGGAGCGCCTGCGCCCCGACCACCGCACCGGGCTGGACCAGGCCGTGGATTTCGAGGCGGTGGGCTACGGCGAGCCCGCGCGCGACGCCATGCGGCGACTGCCGCGGGAATTCCACGAGGCCTTGCACGCGGTGGCCCAGCGCAGCCGTGGCGACCAGCCCGCCACGCTGCTGCACCTGCCCGTGCGCGGGGAAGGTCGCGGGCGCGGCAGCTGAGCCGGCCGGGGCGCCGCGTGCGCCTACTCGTCGTCGCCCAGCTCGGGGTCCCAGCCGCGGGCGCGGGCCTGTTCGATGGCCTGCTGGTCCACGGCCTGGTGGCGCTGGAGCAGGTCGGCGGGCAGCTTGCTGGGCAGGCCGCCGTGGCGATCCCATGCCTGCTCGACGCGCTGCGTGAGCTCCTGCATGCGTCCCAGGCTCCAGCCGGCGCAGTCCTCGTCGTCGGCGATCAGGCCGAATACCCGCGCGTCCAGCACGATGCGCCCGAGCTGGGTCAGGCCGTGGCGATCGGCATGCAGGCCGGGATAGACGGAAGCGGGGGTATTCATCGGGCTCCTCCGGTGGCGCCATGGTCGACGTAATCCAGCGCGGAGCCGAAGCGTTCGGTCAGCACCTGCCCACCGCGCATGGCCAGGCCCAGGTCGCGCAGCAGGCCGTCCTTCAGGCCGTAGCAGCAGGCGTGCACCTCGACATGCTGGCCGCGTGCCCAGGCGTCCTGCAACACCGTGGTGCGGCACACGTTGTGCGCCTGCTCGAGCGCGTTGAGCTCGCACAGGCGGTCCCAGCGCTGGCCTTCGGGCAAGGCGGCCAGGCGCGCGGCGTGGCGCTCCATGACGTCGCCCACATGGCCCAGCCAGTTGTCCACCAGCCCCACGCGCTTGCCCTCCAGCACGGCCTTGACGCCGCCGCAGCCGTAATGCCCGACCACCAGGATATGCTCCACGCGCAGCACGTCGACCGCGAATTGCAGCGTGGACATGGAGTTCATGTCCGAGTGCGGCATCACGTTGGCCACGTTGCGGTGCACGAACACCTCTCCCGGCGCCAGGTCGATGACCTCGTTGGCGGGAACCCGCGAATCCGCGCAGCCGATCCAGAAATACTTCGGCGCCTGCAGGCGCGCCAGCGTGGGAAAGAAGTCCGGGCGCGTTTCATTGACGCGGCGGACCCAGCGGCGGTTGTTGTCGAACAGCGCGGCGTAGTCGGGATCGAATTCCTGGGGCATGAAGTGGCTGGTCCTGTGGCTTGCGCTCCATGCTAGCGCCTCCTTACTCCACGACCGCCTTGCGCGCAAGTGAAGCCCCCTGGACCCATGGGCACACACTCCCGGGGGAATGTGGCCCATGCGCCACGCATTCCTGCTCAAGCCACGGCCCTGGGGGGTCAGAAACTGTGGGAGAGTCCCAGCGACACGCCGTTGGAATTGCGCCCCACGATGCCGTGCACCACGTCCCCGGCGGCGCCTACGGCCAGCTCGGTGCCCAGGCGGGTCGGCGTGGCGCCGTCGTTCACGATATGCGCCGCCGACGCATACACCAGGGTGCGCGCCGACAGCGGCAGGCTGTAGCCCACGGCAACCTGGGTGGCGTGGGAGATCTCCACCCGCCTGGGAGCGGGGGCCATGGAATCGGCATGGCGCCCGATGGAGGCCATCAGCCGGCCCCGTCCCAGCGGCAGGCCCACACCCAGGTCGACCATGCGCTGGCGCCCGGTGGCGCCGTCGGCGCTTCCCTGCTGCGCCTGCGCGTACACATCCAGCGCACCCAGGCCGAGGCTGGCGTAGACCTGCCACAGGCGGTAGGGCTCGCCCTGAGGCCGGCCCGCATCCGCGTAGGCGTGACGCCAGCGGCTCCAGTCGACGCCCAGGGTGAACGCGGCCCCGCGGTAATGCGCGCCGACGATCCAGACCTGGGGGTCGCGCGCATCGTCGGCGTCGTCGTCGGCCCGCGTCCCGCGCGCGTGCGGCGTGAACTGGGCCTGCAGGCCGATGCCGCGGAAATCCGGCGTGAACCAGCTCAGCGCCTGGCTCAGCCTGGACATGTCGAGGCCGGCGCGGTTGTTGCCCACCAGCGAGAGGTTGCCCGCCTGACCGAGGAAGGCCCCCTCGAAGGCGTCGCCCTGCGCGGAGTGCTCGCCCAGCAGCGTGAGCTGGCGCCCGGCGCGCAGCGTGCCCAGCCGCCCTTCGAGCCCGATCCAGGCCGCGCGCTGCATGAAGCCCCCGCCGGAGCACTCGGGATCGCCGCCGGCGTCGAGCTGGTTCAGGCCCACGCCGCAAAAGCCCGTCTCCGCCAGGAAATCGAGCTTCAGGCCGGGCGAGGGCTCGGTGCTGCCGCGCACGCCCAGGCGCGAGCCGGTGACGCCGCCGGCCCCCATGCCGGTGACGGAGGTGGGAACCGGCCCGGCGTCGGGGTCGAAGGGATGCTGGCGCACGCCGCTGAAGCGCGCGACGCTGACGTCGATGGAGCCATAGAGTTGCAGCGTGGAATCCTGCGCCTGGGCGCAGCCGAAGCAGGCGGCGGCGGCGCCGCCTGCCTGCACAAGCCATCGGGAGAGCTTCATGGTCGGGATCGCGAGGTCGGAATCGAGGGCCTTCGACCCCGCCGCCGCCCAGGCGCCCGGCAGGCTCCTCCCCGCGCCCTCGCCGACGAGGGGGAGGAGCTCCTTGTAGGGCGCGCGACCCCCGCGCGTCCCTCGCGACCCCGAGACCTGACGGGCTGTCAGGTCACCGGGTCATGCTGCAGGCAAGCGACAGTCGCCGGGGCTCAGGCCGCGCACAGGCGGGATCGAGCCGCCTGGTACTCGGCCTGCAGGCGCTGCACCAGCGCGCGCGCCGGCAAGACCTCGCGCACCGCGCCGATGCCCTGCCCGCAGCCCCAGATGTCCTTCCAGGCCTTGGCTCCGCCGATGGCGGCGGCGAAGTCCATCTGGCTGGGGTCCCCCGCCGGCAGGTGATCGGGATCCAGCCCGGCGGCCACGATGGAGCCGCGCAGGTAATTGCCCATCACACCGGTGAACAGGCTGGAGTAGACGATGTCGCGCGCGCTGGAGTCCACCACCATCTGCTTGTAGGCACCGACCGCGCGCGCCTCCTCGGTGGCGATGAAGGCGCTGCCCATGTAGGCCAGGTCGGCGCCCATGGCCTGCGCGGCGAGGATGGAGTCGCCGCGCGCGATGGCGCCCGAAAGCACCAGCGGTCCGTCGAACCAGGCGCGGATTTCCTGCACCAGCGCGAAGGGCGACAGCGTGCCGGCGTGTCCGCCGGCCCCGGCCGCCACCGCGATGAGCCCGTCGGCTCCCTTCTCGACGGCCTTGTGCGCGAAGCGATCATCGATCACGTCGTGCAGCACGATGCCGCCCCAGGAGTGCACGGCCTGGTTCACCTCGGGACGCGCGCCCAGCGAGGTGATCACCAGCGGCACCTTGTAACGCGCGCACAGCTCCATGTCGTGCTCCAGGCGCTCGTTGCTGCGATGCACGATCTGGTTCACGGCAAAGGGTGCCGCCGGCTGCCCGGGATGCGCGCGGTCCCAGGCGGCCAGCGCCTCGGTGATCTGCGCCAGCCACTCGTCGAGCTGGGAGGCCGGGCGGGCATTGAGCGCCGGAAAACTGCCGACTATGCCCGCGGTGCATTGCGCGATCACGAGCTCGGGGTTGGAGATGATGAACAGCGGCGAGCCGATCACCGGAAGTCGCAGGCGGGACAGGACGGCAGGCAGGGACATGGGCGCGAAGGCTCAGAAAAGCTCGGCGGGAAGGGCCATGACGCTGTCGGCCCCGTCGACCACGGCGTCGCGCAGCGCCGCGCAGCGCGGCAGCAGGTGGGTGCAGAAGAACTCGGCGGTGGCTTGCTTGGCCCGCGCGAAATCTCCCTCCTCGGCGGGCAGCGCCTCGGCGGCCAGCCAGGCTCGGCCCATCTGCCAGGCGCACAACAGATAGCCGCACAGCATCAGGTAGGGCACGCTGCCGGCATAGGCCCTGGCGGGCGCCTCGGCGCCGTTGCGCACCAGGAAGTCGACCACGTCGCCGAAGGCGCGCAAGGCCTCTTCCAGGCGCAGCGCCATGGCGCGCGCGCCGGCCTGCGGGCGGCCGGCCAGGT
Organism: Thiomonas sp.; assembly: GCA_027451915.1. Lineage (GTDB taxonomy): Bacteria > Pseudomonadota > Gammaproteobacteria > Burkholderiales > Burkholderiaceae_C > Thiomonas_A. The sequence goes on from DAIDHU010000139.1 coordinate 4,976, forward strand.
CACGCTGGGTCGCGCGCACCCGCTCGGCGAACTGCCCGGCCAGCGCCCCCGAATCACGCAGGGTCTTGCGCCCCACGAGGTCGTTGGCCTGGATGGCCGTGGTGCCTTCGTAGATCGGCAGGATGCGCGCGTCGCGGTAATGCTGCGCGGCACCGGTTTCCTCGATGAATCCCATGCCTCCGTGCACCTGCACCCCCAGCGAGCTCACCTCCAGGCTGACCTCGGTGCTGAAACCCTTGACCACCGGCACCAGGAATTCGTAGGCGGCGGTGTGCGCGGCGCGGCGCGAGGCGTCGGTCTCGCCGATGCCCAGGTCGTGCAGCCCCGCGGCGACCAGGGCCAGGGCGCGCGAACCCTCGGTGAGCGCGCGCATGGTCATGAGCATGCGCCGCACATCGGGGTGGTGCACGATGGTCGTGGACTCGCGCGCTCCCGGCGGACGCGACTGCACGCGCTGGCGCGCGTAGGCCGCCGCCTGCTGGTAGGCGCGTTCGGAAAGGCCCACGCCCTGCATGCCCACCGCGTAGCGCGCCGCATTCATCATGATGAACATGAATTCCAGCCCGCGCCCGGGCTCGCCGACCATCTCGGCGATGGCGCCGGGGCCGACCTCGCCCTTGTCCTCGCCATACAGCAGCACCGCGGTCGGGCTGGCCTTGATGCCCAGTTTGTGCTCCAGGGACGCGCACCACACGTCGTTGCGCCGCCCGTCCTCGAGCAGCTTCGGGGCGATGAACAGCGAGATGCCCTTGACCCCGGCCGGAGCGTCCGGAAGGCGCGCGAGCACCAGGTGGACGATGTTGTCCGCCATATCGTGCTCGCCGTAGGTGATGAAGATCTTCTGGCCGTACAGCCGGTAGCTTCCATCGTCCTGCGGGACCGCCCGGGTGCGCACCAGCGCGAGGTCCGAGCCGGCCTGGGGCTCGGTGAGGTTCATCGTGCCGGTCCACTCGCCCGACACCAGGCGCGGCAGGTAGCGCGCCTGCTGCGAGGCCGACCCGGCTGTCAGCAGCGCCTCGATGGCGCCGTCGGTGAGCAGCGGGCACAGCGCGAAACTGAGGTTCGCGCTGTTGAGCATTTCATTGCAGGCCGCCCCGATGAGCTTGGGCAGGCCCTGGCCGCCATGCTCCGGCGGGTGCTGCAGGCCCTGCCAGCCACCCTGGGCGAAACTGGCGTAGGCCTGGCGGAAGCCCGGCGAGGTGCTCACCGCGCCGTCCTTCCAGGTCGAGGGCTGGGTGTCGCCGCAGCGGTTCAACGGCGCGACGACCTCGCGCGTGAAACGCGCGCACTCCTCCAGCACGGCGGCGGCGGTCTCGGAGTCCGCGCCGGCATCGCGGTAGGCGGGAGTCGCCGCCACCTCGTCCAGCCCGGCGAGCTTGCCGAGCACGAACATCATGTCCTTCACCGGGGCGTTGTAGTCACTCATCGGGGCATCCAGCAGGGATATCCGGCCGGGGTCGCCCCGGCCGGCGGGAACATCAGAGCGCGCCCACCATCTCGGGCACGGCGGTGAACAGGTCGGCCACCAGTCCGTAGTCGGCCACACCGAAGATCGGCGCCTCCTCGTCCTTGTTGATGGCCACGATCACCTTG
>DAIDHU010000140.1 GCA_027451915.1 Thiomonas sp.
CCGGTACAGGGCCTCCACCCGGTCGATGGTCAGCGCATCGCTGTACACCAGGGTCTTGGCGCGCGGATCGACGCGGTGGCGCGCGTAATGGGCGATCATCTGCTCGGTCCACGCGAAGGGGTCGCCGGAGTCGTGGCGCGCTCCGTCGAACAGCTTGCAGAAGTACAGGTCGAAGTCGCGCAGGAAGGCCTGCAGCCCGTACACGTCGGCCAGCGCGATGCCCAGGTCGCCCCGGTACTCGCGCGCCCAGGTCTCGAAGCCGAATACCTGGGTGTCGCGCAGGCGCGGGCCCAGGGCCTGGCAGGCCTGCAGGTACTCGTGGGCCATGGTGCCCAGGGGCACCAGATCCATCTCGCGCGCCAGCGCCACGTTGCTGGTGCCGGCGAGCTGCTCGCCCAGGCCCGCTTGCAGGCGCTCCAGCACCCGGCGCTGCCAGTCGCGGGAATAGCGCCGGCGGGTCCCGTAGTCGGCGATGCGGCAGCCCTCCAGGCCGCGTTGGCGCAATTGCGCGATCTTGCCGTCCAGGCGTGCCATCGCCGCGCGCTGGTCGGCGTGCGCGTGCACGTGGGTTGCCCAGACCTCGCCCACGATGGCCAGCACCGGCACCTCGAACAGGATGGTGTGCAGCCAGGAACCGCGAATGGTGATGTCGATCTCGCCGCGCGCGCGGGCCCGCGGCTCCTCCGCGGGGCGCGCCTGGATGCGCGAGCGATTGAGCCGGAACAGCTCCAGGAAATCGACGAAATCGCTTTTGATGAACCGAAGCACCCGCAGGTAGTCCAGTTCCTGCGGCGTGAAACGCAGGGCGCACAGCGCGTCCAGCTCGGCGTCGATGCGCGCCAGCAGCGGCGCCAGCTCCACCCCAGGCGTGCGGCAGCGAAACCGGTACTCGACTTGCGCCGCCGGGAAATGATGCAGCACCACCTGCATCATGGTGAACTTGTACAAATCGGTATCGAGCAGCGACTCGATGATCATCGGTCGAGGAAGGTGGTGAACTCGGCCACGTCGGCACGCTCGGTGTGCAGGGTGTTCTCCACCGCCCGCGGATCGGCCCAGCCCAGCGACATGCCGCACACCACCTGCTGCGCGTCGCTCAGGCCGAGCTCCTGCTCGATGATGCGGTGGAATTGCGTGAAGGCCGCCTGAGGACAGGTATCCAGCCCGCGCGCACGCGCCGCGACCATGATGTTCTGCAGGAACATGCCGTAGTCCAGCCAGCTGCCCTGCTCCATCACGCGGTCGATGCTGAACAGAAGGCCCACGGGCGCGTCGAAGAACAGGAAGTTGCGCCGGTGCTGGGCGTGCATGGCCGGCTTGTCGTTCCTGGCGATGCCCAGCAGCCCGTACAGGTCCCAGCCCACCTTGCGCCTGCGCTCCAGGTACGGACTGCGCCACTGGCGCGGGTAATAGGCGTATTCCTCGGTGTGGGTCGCCGCCTGCGCGGGGTCGTCGTAGGCCTCGGCGATGCGCCGGCTCAGGCGCAGCAGGGCCTCGCCGGTGAGCACATGCACCTGCCAGGGCTGGGTGTTGCTGCCCGAGGGCGCGCGCGCGGCCACGCGCAGGATCTGCTCGAGGGTTTCGCGCGGCACCGGGCGCGACAGGAAGCGGCGGATCGAGCGCCGCGAGGTGATGGCCGCGTCCACCGCCTGGATGCTGGAGTCTGGGGCTGCTGACATGATGCACCCGGAGTGTAGGGCGAGGGGCCGCCGGACGCCCGGCGCGCGTCGGCGCGGCGCCTTGCGCACCGGACCGGGGTGCGGCGCGCCGCACCCCGGTGCGCGGGGCGCCCCGGGACGGTGCGTGCAGGCTCGCGGCGCTGGCATACCTGCTCTGGCACGGGGCTTGCTGCCGCCGACCATGTCAACCCAAGGCCTTCGATGCGACAACTGGACGATTCCATGCTCCCGAGCGGCGCCGCAGGCGCCCAGGCCCAAGTGGGCACCGAGGTCATCCGACGCCTGGCGGCACAGCGCGACCTGGAGAGGTTTTTCGAACTGGCGGCGGCCGAGGCCGCGCGCGTGCTGCAGGCCGATGGGGCTGCGATGATCGAGCTGGACGGCCAGAACCAGCTTCGCTACCGCTTTTTCCAGGGACTTCCGGAGGACTACCGACG
>DAIDHU010000141.1 GCA_027451915.1 Thiomonas sp.
GATGGCGGCCGCGATGGCGGCCGGATCCTCGGCCCGCGGGTTGTCGCTCGTCAGCACCACGCGATCGGCGATCGACGCGGCCTCGCCCATCGGCGCGCGCTTGTCGCGGTCGCGATCGCCGCCCGCGCCGAACACGCACCACAGCCTGCCTTCCCGGCGCAGGGCCACGCCGCGCAGGGCCTGCAGCGCCTGGGCCAGCGCGTCCGGCGTGTGGGCATAGTCCACGACCACCAGCGGCGCGCCCACTCCGCCCAGGGCCTGCATGCGCCCGGGCGGCGCCTGGATGGCGCCCAGCGCCCGGACCAGCTGCTCGAAGCCCAGCCCGCAGGACTCCAGCAGCCCGCACACCAGCAGCAGGTTGGCCGCGTTGAAACCACCCAGCAGCGGCAACTCGACTTCGGCCCGCGAGTCCTCGCGCAGCAACTCCAGGCGCATGCCGGCGGGCGCGTCGACCGGGCCGCGGCCCTGCCAGTCGGCGCCCTGGGCGCCGGCCAGGGACACGCGCAGCGTGCGCAGCCCGCGCTGGCGGCAATGCACGGCCAGTTCGGCGCCGAAGGGATCGTCCGCGTTGAGCACCGCGGCCTGCAATTGCGGCCAGTCGAAAAGCCGGCGCTTGGCGGCCGCGTAGGCCCGCATGTCACCGTGGTAATCCAGATGGTCCTGGCTCAGATTGCTGAAGGCCGCGGCGTGGATGCGCAGCCCCACCAGCCGGCGCTCCTCCAGGCCGATGGACGAAGCCTCGATGGCGCAGTGCCGCACCCCGGCGCGCAGCATCTGCGCCAGCTCGGCGTGCACGCGCACGGGATCGGGTGTGGTCAGGCCGGTCGAACGCAAGGCTCCCGGCAGCCCGGCGCCCAGGGTGCCGATGACTCCGCAGGCCAGGCCAGCCGCCTGCAGCGCCTGCGCGGTCCACAAGGCCACCGAGGTCTTGCCGTTGGTGCCGGTCACCGCGAGCACCCGCATATCGCGGGAGGGGTGGCCGAACCAGGCGTCGGCGATCTCGCCGGCCAGGGCCTGGAGGCCCCGCACCCGCAGGGCCTGCGGCGGCAGCGCGAAGGCCTCCGCGCCTTCGTGCTCCACCAGCGCGGCGCAGGCGCCGCGCGCCAACGCGTCGGCGACGTGGCGCCGCGGGTCCGCGGCGGCGCCGGGCCAGGCCACGAACACATCGCCGGCGCGCAGCGTGCGCGAATCCGTGCCCAGCGCGGCCTGCGGGCCCGCCAGCGCCCGCAGCGCGCGCACCACGCCGGCGGCCGAATCGAGCACGGCCGGGTTCATGCGCCGCCTCCCGCCCGCGCCACCTGGGCTTGCGCCGGAGGCACCTCGGGCTGCACCGGCAGGTCCGGCGGCACGCCCAGCATGCGCAGCGACTGGCCCACCACCTCGGAGAACACGGGCGCGGCGACCTGGCCGCCGAAATGCATCTTGGCGTCGGGCTGGTCCACCGAAACCGCCATCACCAGGCGCGGGTGGTCGATGGGCGCCATGCCGACGAACTGGGCGCGGAATTCGTGCTTGTCGTAGGCCCTGCCCCTCCAGATGTAGGCCGTGCCGGTCTTGCCCCCGGTGGAATAGCCGGGGATGCGCGCGGCCGCCGCGGTGCCCTTGGGCGAGGTCACGAGGGCCAGCATGGAGCGCACGTCGGCGGCCACGCGGGACGAGATCACCCGCACCGCGGGAGCCGGCTGGGCGGTCTTGAACAGGGTGGCCGGGCGGATCAGGCCGTCATCGGCGAATACCAGGTAGGCGTGCGCCAGCTGGAAGGTCGACACCGCCAGGCCGTAGCCGAAGCCCTGGGTCACGGCATCGATGGGACGCCAGCGCTTCCAGGGGCGCAGGCGTCCGCTGGCCTCTCCGGGGAAGGGCAGCAGCGGGCGCTGGCCCAGCCCGACCGCGGTGTACATGTCCCACTGCTCCTCGGGCTTCATGCGCATGACGATCTGCCCGGTCGCCACGTTGCTCGAATACTGGATGACCTGCGGCAGGCCGATGGTTCCGTTGTCCGAGTCGTCGCAGATGCGGTTGCCGTACATGAGCATGCAGCCGGGCGCGGTCTGGAAGGTGCTGTGCATCGAGACCACACCGTCCTGCAGGGCCGCGGCGATGGTCAGCGGCTTCATCACGGAGCCGGGCTCGTAGATGTCGGTGAGCGCGTAGTTGCGCATGTCGGCGTTGGTGTAGCCGCTGCGCTTGTTGGGGTCGAAGCTGGGGTAGTTGGCCATGGCGAGCACCTCGCCGGTGGCCGCGTCGAGCACCACGGCGCTGGCGTTCTTGGCATGGCTGGCCTGCACGGCCTGCTCCAGCGCCTGGTAGGTCAGATCCTGGATCTTGCTGTCGATGGACAGCTGCACGTCCTCGCCGTTGACCGGCGGGGTGCCGCCCTCGACGTCCTCGATCACGTTGCCCAGGCGGTCGCGCATGACCTTGCGCGTGCCCGCGTGTCCGGCCAGCTGGCGCTGGAACTCCCACTCCAGTCCGCCGCGCCCCTGGTTCTCGATGTCGGTGAAGCCCAGCAGCTGCGCGGCCGCCGCGCCTTCGGTGTAGAAGCGCCGATAGCTCGGCGACATGTACACGCCCTTGATGTGCAGGTCCGCGACCTTGCGCGCGGTGTCGACGTCCACCTGGCGCTTGATGTAGACGAACTGCAACCGATCCTGCGCCAGGCGCCGCCGCAGCTCGCGCGGATCGATGCCCAGCAGCGAGGCCAGCGCGGAGACCTGCTGGGCATCGGCCTGCAGGGTCTGCGGGTCGGCCCAGATGGTCTTGACCGGAATGCTCGAGGCCAGGATGTTGCCGTGGCGGTCGAGGATGCGTCCGCGCATCGCGGGCAGCTCGATGGTGCGCACGAAGCGCAGGTCGCCCTGGCGCTGGTAGAAGCCGGTGGTGATGCCCTGGATCCACAGCGCGCGCATGGCCAGCGCGGCGAAGGCCAGGAACATCAGTCCCTTGATCAACCAGGCCCGTCCGGGGGGCAGGCGCAGGTGCAGCAGATGGCTGTTGCGGCGCTGCGCGGGAATGGCGAAGGGGCGCGATGCGAGTCTCATGATGGCCGCGTCATCGCGTGGGAATGCTCACCGGCAGGCCGGGGAGCTGCGCTGCGCTCACGTAGTCGCTGCGCGCCGGGGTGATCGGCACCATGCCGAGCGGGCCGCGGGCCAGGGACTCGATGCGCGAAGGCACGGACAGGGCCCGCAGTTCCACCTGCAGGCGATCGTGGTCGAGTTCGAGCTGGGCGGCGCGCTGCTGGGCGGCGTCCAGCGCGGCGAAGCTGCGCCGCGCCTCGTACTGGGCGCGCACCAGGCTCATCGCGCAGGCCACGGCCAGCACCAGCAGGAGCAGGTTCACGCGGATCACGCGGCGGCCCCCTGGGCGAGGCGTTCGGCCACGCGCATCACGGCCGAGCGGCTGCGCGGGTTCTCGCGCACCTCGGCGTCGCCGGGCTTCACGCGCGCGAGCGCGCGCAGGCCCGGCACGAATCGGGCGCTGGGCAGGGGCAGGCGGCGCTGCTGCGGCGTGAGCGCCGGAGCGCGCGCATGGCCCTGCACGAATTGCTTGACGATGCGATCTTCGAGGGAGTGGAAGCTGATGACCACGAGTCGGCCTCCCGCAGCCAGGCGCTCCATCACCTGCGCGAGCGCCGCCTCGAGCTCGGCGAGTTCGGCATTGACGTGAATCCGAAGAGCCTGAAAGGTGCGGGTGGCCGGGTCCTGGCCCGGCTCCCGGCTGCGCACCGCTTGCGCAACGAGGGCGGCAAGCTCGCCGGTACGGGTGACGGGCTGGCCCCGTTCGCGGCCAGCCACAATCGCCTTTGCAATCGCGAAAGCAGCCCGTTCGTCCCCATAGTCCCGCAACACCCTAGTGATTTCATCGACGTCGGCCTCGCTCAGGAATTGCGCCGCCGTGAAGCCGCGCGTCGTGTCCATGCGCATGTCCAGCGGCGCATCGCCGCGGAAGCTGAAACCGCGTTCGGCCTGGTCCAGCTGGGGCGAGGAAACCCCCAGGTCCAGCAGCAGGCCCTGGACCTTGTCGATGCCCAGCTGGTCCAGCACCGCGCCCCATCGGGAAAAGGCGGCATGCACCAGGCGCAGGCGCGGCTCGGCGCGGCAGAGTTCCGCACCCGCCTCGATCGCCTGCGGATCGCGGTCCAGCGCCACCACGCGCCCCTGGGGCTGCAGGCGCGCCAGCAGCGCCCGCGTGTGACCGCCACGCCCGAAGGTGGCATCCACATAGGTTCCGCAAGGGTCGCCGACCAGCCAGTCGACGGCCTCCCGCAGCAACACGGTGCGATGCTGCAGCGCGGCTGCAGCGCGGTGGGACGGAGCGGACATCGGGGGGCACCTTCACACCACGATGTCGCGCACGGCATCGGGCATTCCCGCCTCGATCACCGCCGCTTCGCGCGCCTGATGCGTGGCGCGGTCCCAGACTTCGAAATGCGAACCCATGCCGATGAGATCGATGTCGCGCTCGATATGCGCCGCCAGGCGCAACTCGGGCGGAATCAGCACCCGTCCGCTGGCGTCGATCTCGGTCTCGGTGGCATGCCCCAGGTAGATGCGCTTCCAGCCCTGCGCCGACATGGGCAGCGCGGCGATCTTGGCGCGAAACTCCTGCCACTGCTGATCGCCGAACATGAGCAGGCAACCCTCGGGGCTCTTGGTCAGGGTCAGACGCCCGGCGGCTTGCGCAAGCAGCATGTCGCGGTGACGCGCAGGCACGGTCATGCGACCTTTGCCGTCCAGCGTCAATGCCGATATGCCGATGAACACGCGCTTCTCCGAGTCCGCCTGGTGCCGGGTGGTGCCGCTGCACTTTCACCCACTTTTCTGCACTTGGCTGCACTGTATGGGGCAAATAGTGCCCCGTCAATAGCAGGCGGAAAATTTCGCTTACCAAACAATGACTTAGCGCGCATCCTATACTGGTTATTTAACCAGATTTTTCTCAAAAAACTCCCTTGAAATAAGGACTTGAAGATCGGGTTGAAAGTAACGGTTTGACATCGCTGCCCTGCGCGCCGGGCAGCCCAAACGCAGGCTCGCGCCTGGACACATCCTGCGGAACTGGGGAGCTATTGAGGGAATAAGGGGCGAAGCAGGCCTATAGGCCGGATTCTGTGCATCGGTCGCCCGATGTGGCAGTCATTCCTCTGGGCCGTCCGTTGCCGGTCCGGCTCGGTGCCACCTACCCGCAGGCTCGCGCGGGCCGCGCTCCCGGCGCCTTGCGGCGCCTTCGCCTGCCTATTTGGTGTTGCTCCGGGTGGAGGTTGCCGCGTTTCACGTCCGCGAGGCTCGCGCCCCGCATACTCGTCTCTGTGGCCCTGTTCGTCGCGTCACCGCGCACGGCCGTTAGCCGTCACCCCGCCCTGTGGAGTCCGGACCTTCCTCGCCGCTTGCGCGGCGCGACTGCCCAGCCTGCTTCGCCGTGGCGGATTATGCCTGTTGTTGCGTCGCAGCAGGGGGCATCGCGCGCCAGGCCAGGCGCGCGCCGGCGTCCACCGGCACGATCTCGCCGTCCAGATAGCCCAGGCTTTGCGGCACCTCCCAGGACGCGCGGCGCAGCTCGAGGCTGCCGCCATTGCGCGGCAGGCCGTAGAAATCGGCGCCGAAGTGGCTGGCGAATCCCTCCAGGCGCTGCAGGCAGCCGGCCTGCTCGAAGGCCTGCGCATACAGCTCGAGCGCGTGCACGGCGCTGAAGCAGCCCGCGCAGCCGCAGTCGGCCTCCTTCGCGCCGCGCGCGTGGGGCGCCGAATCGGTGCCCAGGAAAAAGCGCGCATCCCCGCTGCATGCGGCCTCCAGCAGGCGCCTGCGGTGGGTTTCGCGCTTGAGCACCGGCAGGCAGTAGTAGTGCGGACGCAGGCCACCGCGGAACATCGCGTTGCGACTGTGCAGCAGGTGGTGCGCGGTGAGCGTGGCGCCCAGCAGCGGCGCCCCGCGCGCGTCGCGCGCATCGTGCGCCAGCACGAAGTCCACCGCATGCGCGGTGGTGATGTGCTCCAGCACGATCTTGAGTTCCGGGAAATCGCGCCGCAGCGGCTGCAGGTGGCGCTCCAGGAACACCGCCTCGCGATCGAACACGTCCACCTCGGGATCGGTGACCTCGCCGTGCACCAGCAGCGGCATGGCCTCGCGCTGCATGGCCTCGAGCACGCCGCGCACATGGCGCAGCACGGTCACGCCGCTGTCGGAATTCGTCGTGGCGCCGGCCGGGTACAGCTTGACCCCGAACACCGCGCCGCTGGCGCGCGCGCGCGCGATCTCGGCCGGCGGGGTGCGGTCGGTGAGGTACAGGGTCATCAGGGGCTGGAAATCCGATCCGGCCGGACGCGCCGCCAGCACCCGCTCGCGGTAGGCCAGCGCCTGCTCGGTATCCACCACCGGCGGTTTCAGATTGGGCATGACGATGGCGCGGGCGAACTGGGCCGCGCTCCACGGCACCGTCCACGCCAGCGCGTCGCCGTCGCGCAGGTGCAGGTGCCAGTCATCGGGGCGGGTGATGCGAAGAGAATCGGGAGCTTGCATGGTTAGGACAGGGGTGGGCGCAGTCCATGGTAGTGGGCCCCGGCGCGCGCAGGGGCGCGGCCGCGGCGGCCCGGGGCTCAGGCCACCACGCGCAGCGCGGCTTCCAGCCCCGCCGGATCGGCGCCCTCGCGCTGTTGCTGCAGCTCCCACATGCGCGCGTACAGGCCGCCGGCGGC
>DAIDHU010000142.1 GCA_027451915.1 Thiomonas sp.
CGCGGCCGCGCTGCTCGCGGCGGCTTCGTGGGCCCTGCTGCCGCTGTTGCGCGCCGCCGGCGAGCGCCGGCGCGGCGCGGCGGCGCTGGCGGCTCGCCAGCTGGGCGCGCGCGGCTGGAGCGCGGTGGCGCAGATCACCGCGCTGGGCCTGGCCTTGACGGCGCTGCTGCTGGTGGGCATGCTGCGCGACGGCCTGCTGGCGGGCTGGGAAGCCTCGCTGCCCGCCAACGCGCCCGATCGCTTCGTGATCAACGTGCAGCCGCAGCAGGGGGCGGCTTTTCGCGCGGCGCTGGCGCAGGCGGGCATTCGAGGCTACGACTGGTACCCCATGGTGCGCGCCCGCATGGTGGCGGTGAACGGCCGCGCGGTGTCCGGCCGCGACTACCACGACCAGCGCGCCCGCATGCTCATCGACCGCGAATTCAACCTGTCCACCGCGCAGGCCCTTCCGGTGAACAACCGCATCGTGGCCGGAAGCTGGGCGGCCACCGCGGGGCCCGGGGCCGGGGAACTCTCGGTGGACCAGGGCATCGCCACCACCCTCGGGCTCAAGCTCGGAGACCGGCTGCGCTTCGACATCGCCGGCGCGACCCTGGACGCGCGCATCGGCAGCCTGCGCAAGGTGGACTGGGCCTCCATGCATGCCAACTTTTTCGTGCTGGCACCGCGCGCCATGCTGGAGCGCCAGCCCTTCACCTACCTGGCCGCCTTCCACGAGGGGGCCGGGGCCTCGCCCGAGCTCGATGCCAGCCTGGGCCGGCGCTTTCCCGACATCACCATCATCGACCTGGCCGAGCTGCTGGCCCAGTTGCGTCACCTGCTCGCGCAGGTGGGCACGGCCGTGCAATGGCTGTTCGTGTTCGCGCTGGGAGCCGGGCTGATCGTGCTGGTGGCCTGCCTGTTCATCGGGCGCCGCGAGCGCGAGCACGAGACCGCGCTGTGGCGCGTGCTCGGCGCCTCCGACGCCTTGCTGCGCCAGGTCATGGCCGCCGAGCTCCTGCTCGCCGGCGCGCTGGCTGGGCTGCTCGGCGCGGGCGGGGCGATGGCCGCCGCCTGGGTGCTGGCGCGCAAGGTCTTCGAGTTCGCCTGGCTGCCTTCGCCGTGGTGGCTGCCCGCTGGAATGCTGGTGGGTGCGCTGCTTGCGCTGCTCGTGGGCTGGCTGAGCCTGCGGCGGGTGTTGCGCGTGCCTCCGCTGCGCCTGCTGCGCGCCGCGGATTGAAGCCCCGTGCCCAGGCGCCGGCAGCTTGATCTCCGGCAAAACCCCTTGCCCGTCCCGCCCGACAATAGGCACCCCGTTCCACCTCCCTTGCGCATCGATGTCCTCTGAAGACCAGGCCCCAGGGCCCACCCCCTACGAACAACTCGGCGGCGAGCCCGGCGTGCGCGCGCTGGTGGACCGGTTCTACGACCTGATGGATCTGGAGCCGCGCTTCGCCGCGCTGCGCGCGATCCACCCCAGCACGCTGGAGGGCTCGCGGGACAAGCTGTACTGGTTTCTCAGCGGCTGGCTCGGCGGGCCCGATCTGTACCAGCAGCAGTTCGGCCACCCGCGCCTGCGCATGCGCCACTTTCCCTATGCCATCGGCGTGGCCGAGCGCGACGCCTGGCTCGACTGCATGCGCCAGGCCCTTCAGGAGCAGGGGGTCGACGAGGCCCTGCGCGCGCGCCTGCAGCACGCCTTCGAGGGCACCGCGGACTGGATGCGCAACCGGGCCGAGCCCGGGCAGGCGTAGTCCGGCCCGGGAGGCACGCCACCCTGCCCACCGCCTTGCGCGGGCAGCGTCTCAAAGCTGGGTGCGCAGGCTCCAGATTTCCGGGAACAGCACGGTGTCGAGCATCTTGCGCAGGTAGCTGACCCCGCCGGTGCCGCCGGTGCCGCGCTTGAAGCCGATCACCCGCTCCACGGTGGTCACATGCCGAAAGCGCCACAGGCGCATCGCGTCCTCGATGTCGGCGAGTTTTTCTCCCAGCTGGTACAGATCCCAATGCGCGTGCGGGTCCCGGTAGACCTGCAGCCAGGCCGATTCCACGCCGGGGCTCGCGACATAGGGCAGGGTCCAGTCGCGCTCGACGGCCTCGGCCGGCACCGGGATGCCGCGGCGCGCCAGCAGGCGCAGCGCCTGGTCGTAGAGGCTGGGAGCGCGCCATGCGGCCTCCACTCGCGCGAGCAGCTCCGGACGGTGCGCATGGGGCTGCAGCATGGCGCGGTTCTTGTTGCCCAGCGCGAACTCGATGCAG
>DAIDHU010000143.1 GCA_027451915.1 Thiomonas sp.
GACAGCAAGGTGGGCGAGGTGTCGCCGCGCAGGGTGCTGAACAACTCCAGGTTGCGCCGCGCATTGGCGTCCAGCAGCACGCAATCCTCGAATCGCTCGACCCGCAGCTCGGCCAGGTGCGCGAGCTCGCGTCCCTGGGTCTGCTGGGCATAGCCCAGCAGGGCCGCCGCCGCGGCGTGCGCGCGTGGCAGCCCCTCGGCGCCGAAGGCCCCCAGGTCGTGCACGCCCAGCGCGCGGCGCAGGTGCTGCAGCCCGGCCTCGGGGTCGAATTGCCAGGGCGCCCGCGGGGTGATCGGCAGGTCCCGCGGCAGCTCGCCGGGCGCTTCGCCGGCCGGCCACAGCACTTCGGCCGGCTGGATGCGCGACAGCCAGGCGCCGAGTTCCTCGGCCCGGCATTGCGCCAGATGCAGCGCGCCGCTGGACAGCACCAGCCAGGCCAGCCCGATCTCCGGCTGGCGGCGCGAGGCGGCCGGCGCGACGGCCAGCAGCGCGCAGTCGCTGCGCTCGTCGAGCAGTCCGTCGTGCAGGCGGGTGCCCGGAGTGACCACGCGCTCGACCCGGCGCTCCACTGGGCCCTTGCTGGTGGCGGGATCCCCGATTTGTTCGCAAATGGCCACCGATTCGCCCAGGCGCACCAGCTTGGCCAGGTAGTTGTCCAGCGCCTGCACGGGCACGCCGGCCATGATGATGGGCTCCCCGGCCGACTGGCCGCGCCGGGTCAGCGTCAGGTCGAGCAGGCGGGCGGCTTTTTCCGCGTCGGCGTAGAACAGCTCGTAGAAGTCGCCCATGCGGTAGAGCAACAGGTGCTCCTGGTGCTCGGCCTTGATGCGCAGGTACTGCTGCATCATCGGCGTGTGGGCCGACAGATCACGGGGCAGCGCGGCGCTTGCTGGGTCTTGCGGGCTGCTTGCGAGGTTTTGCATACCTATCGATGTCATGCGCTCAAGAGGATGGCCCGGCCCGCCGCCGCCCTTGCGCGTCTGCCTGGCGCGCGGGTCCGGGATGCCGGGTTGCGCGCGGCCCCCTCCGGCACTTCAAAAGCCTGCGAGCGTAGTGGATCCGGGTCGGCCTCGCGCCCGGGGCGCAGAGACCGGGATCAGGCCGTGCGGGCTAAGCGCACGTGATTTTCGCGTTGGTGATTCGTAGTTTATTGAAACCTCGCCGGAAAATGGTTTTGGTTTGATATTTTGATAATACCCCGGCCCTAAGATGGAATCCGTGCCCGTCGCGCCCTCGCGCGGCGGATCCTGGGTTCAGGGCCTTGAGCCGCGAGCTGCTCCACGGCAGAGTTCCGACGGGGGAAAGTGATGCAATTCATGCGATACGGCGTGCGCAGCCACGCCTGGTTCATGCTGTCGCTGCCGGCGTTGCTGGCGGCGGCGCTGCTGGCGTCGCCGCAGGCGCGTGCCAGCGACGGCACCATCACCATTACCGGGCAGGTGACCGCCAATACCTGCACCATCAACGCGGGCGGCACCAGTTCGGCCAATGCGACCCTGGTCCTGCCCACGGTATCCACCTCGGCCTTGTCGACGGTCGGGAGCAAGGCGGGTGCGACGCCGCTGACCATCAGCTACTCGGGTTGCTCGAGCGGGCTGACCTCGGCGACGGTGTATTTCGAAGCCAGCGGCATCGAGGACTTCAACTCGGGTTGCCTGACCAATACCGCCACGTCCAGCGCCAGCAACGTGGAAGCCTGCGTGATGAACCTCGACGGCACCTCGGCCGTGCTCGGCAAGCCCAGCGGCTCGCAGGGGGTGAAGTCGGCGGCCCTGACCGGCGGCGCGGGTTCGCAGACCTTCCTGGTCGCGTACTACGCCGCCAATGCCGCGGCCACGGCCGGTGCCTTCAGCTCGCAGGTCACCTATTCGGTGATCTACCAATAAGCCGCGGTCGAGGCGCGGGATCGAGCATGCCGCATCCATCACCCGGCCGGCGGCGCACGACGCAGCGGCCGAGGGGACTGGCGCTTCGCGCCCTGCTTGCGCTGGCGCTGCTGAGCGCCTGCTGGCCCTCGGCGCGGGCGGCCCTGCTGCTCGGGGCCACGCGCCTGATCTACCGTGGCGGCTCCGGCGGCGCGCGCATCGACGTACGCAACGTGGGCAGGCAGCCCGCGCTGATGCAGGCCTGGATCGACGCGGGCAACCCCGAGGCCAGGCCTCAGGACATCCAGGTGCCCTTCGTGGTCACGCCGCCCATGGTGCGCATCGATCCGGGCCGTCGCCAAAGCCTGGGCGTGGTGTTCACGGGGCCCGCGCTGCCGAGCGATCGGGAAAGCCTGTACTGGCTGAACGTGCTGGACATTCCCCCCAGGCCCGATCTGCGCCCGGGGGCGGACTACATCCAGTTCGCGGTGCGCACCCGCATCAAGCTGATCTATCGCCCGGCCGGCCTGCACGGCGGGCCCGCACGGGCCATGCGGGATCTGCGCTGGCGCGAGCAGTGCCGCGAGGGGCGCTGCGTGCTGAGCGCGCGCAACCCCACGCCTTATGTGATCCCGATCGTCCGGCTGCGCTTCCCCGGCCTGGGGACAGCCTTCGCGCCTCCCCTGCAGGGCACCGTGCGTCCCTTCGGGGTTCGCAGCTGGGTGCTGCCGCGGGTCGCCAGGGTGGCACGCGCGCGCTACGACGTGATCAATGACTTCGGAGCTTTCATCCATGCCGACACCCCGGTCACGTTGCGACCGTGAAAGTCCGCGCGGCATCCGCGGTGCTCGCCCTGGTCCTGGGCATGGCCGCGGCGCGGGCGGAATCCCTGCCTTCGGTTCGCTTCGACCCCCGCCTGGTCTTCGGTGGCGGCGCCGACGCCCGTGAGTTGTCGCAATACGACCATGGAAATCCCGTCGCGTCGGGAAGGTATCGAAGCCGGATCTATGTCAACGGCGCCTGGCTGGATACGCGCAAGGTGCTGGTGCGCGCGCGCCCCGGCGGGCGCGCGGCGCGCGTCTGCCTGGACCGCGCCCTGGCGCGGCGCCTGGACCTGGACCCGCGGCGCCTTCGACCGCGCGCGCGCCAATGGCTGCGCGGCACGGGCGCGCCCGACTGCCTGCGCGCCGGTGAGCTCGCCGCGGGACTGCACGCGGCCTTCGAGCTCGCGCGCCTGCGCGTGGACATCGCCGCGCCGGCGATCGACCTCCTGCACAGGCCCCGCGGCTGGGTCTCGCCGAGCCGGTGGAGCAACGGCATCACCGCGGCGCGCCTGAATTACCAGCTCAGCGCCGTGCGAAGCCGGGCGGACACGGTGGCGGCAAACCCCGGCCAGTTGTTCCTGGGCCTGCAGGGGGGCTTGAATGCCGGCGCCTGGCAGTTCCGGCACAGCGGAACCCTCGAAGGCACCAGCGGGCAGGGCCTGCATTACGCCAGCATCCGCACGGACCTGCGTCACGACATCGCAGGGCTGGGCGGCTACCTGCTGCTGGGCCAGGGGCAGACCGACGGGCAATGGCTGGACAGCGTGGCCTTCCGGGGCGTCATGCTGGCCAGCGATCCGCGCATGCAGCCGGCCTCCGAGCAAGGTTTCGCACCCGTGATCCGCGGTGTCGCGGCCTCGGCCGCGACGGTGCGGGTGAGCCAGAACGGAGTCCTGCTGTACCAGACCACGGTTCCCGCGGGGAGCTTCGAGATCAACGATCTGTACCCGCCAGCGGCAGGCACGGCGCTGCGTGTCACGGTCAGCCCCTTCAACGCTCGGGCGAGCAGCTTCGAGGTGCCGGTCTCGCTGGTTCCCCAGTTGCAGAGGCCAGGCCACATCGCCTACCAGATCCTGGCCGGACGCCTGGGCTCCGCGGGCAGCGCGGCCGACAGGCCCCTGGCCCTGGGCAGCCTGCTGCTCGGCCTGAACGACAGTCTCACCGGAGAACTCGGAATGATCGCCGCGCGCGGCTACGGCACGCAGGCGCTGGGGGCCGCGTTCAACACCACCCTGGGCGCGCTGCAGCTGGATGTCACGCGTGCGCGCTTCGAGCATCCCCTGCTGGGCCGCCAGCAGGGACAACGCCTGCGCGCGACCTGGAACCTGGCCGCGGGCGACACCGGGCTGAGCCTGAGCGCCACGCGCCAGTCCCGGGGTTTCTACGGCCCGCAGGATGTGATGAATGCCTACGGCGCGCTCGCCGATGCGCTGGCGTATGCACGTGCCCGCCAGATCCTGCAACTGCAATGCACCCAGGCGCTGGCCGGGGCGGGCTCGGCGTACCTGAGCGCAAGCCGAACCCTCTACTGGGATATGGCGAAGCCGCAGACCACGGTGCAATTCGGGCTCGCGCGCAGCCTGGGGCGCGTGCAGCTTTCCCTGTCCTTCAGCCGCCAGATCGGCGCCTACGGCGCCTTGCCCGGCAGCGCGGTGGCGCTGAACCTCTCCCTGCCCCTGGGCTCCGGTGCGGCCGCGCCCTCGGCCAGTTTCGGAGTGCAACGCGACGGGCAGGGCGCCAGCTCCGGGCAATGGGCGCTGTCGGGCACCGCGGGCAGCCAGGGCGCCGTGGACTATGCCGTGCAGGCCGGCGCGGGACCGGGTTCGCGCTCCGCCGGGGCCAACGCCACCTGGCACGGTCCCTCGGGGAGTTTCGGCGCGGCCGCGACCGTGGGCTCGAACGCCGGTGCCACGGCGGGCGCGCTGTCCTTGTACGCCAGCGGAGGCCTGGTGGCCTTCGAGGGCGGGCTGAGCTTCGCCCCCTACCTGGGCGACACCATCGCCCTGATTCGAGCCAGGGGCGCCACCGGGGCAAGGGTGCTCGGCGGGTCTGGCTCCAGGATCGACAGTCGGGGCTACGGCGTGGCCACCTACCTCACGCCCTACGCCACCGATCGCGTGGGCATCGACCCCTTGCGGGCCGGCTTGCTGCGGCGCACGTCGGCGCGGGTGGTTCCGCGCGCGGGCGCCATCGTGGCCGTGCGCCTGCCCGCTCGACGCGGGCGCTGGGTGCTGGTGACGGCCCGCCGACCCTCGGGCGCGCCGCTGCCCTTCGCGGCGCGGGTGTTCGACGCGGGTCGGCGCCTGGTGGGCTACGTGGGGGAGGGCAGCCGCATCGACGCTCACCTGCGCCGCGAAACCGGGCAACTGGTGGTGCGCTGGGGCCCTGGCGAGGCCCAGGCCTGCCGCATCGAATTGCGTATGCCCGCGCGGCCTGGGCAGGCCGGGCCGCTGTCCCTGGCGGGCGGCGTGTGCCTGCCCATGCCCATGCCGGGC
>DAIDHU010000144.1 GCA_027451915.1 Thiomonas sp.
CTGAGCCACGGCGCCCATCGATGAACACGCCCGCACCACCGTCCCCCGGAAACGGGCTGCAGGGCACCGAGGAGGTCCTGTACGAGGCGCGCCGGAAGATCTACGCGCGCTCGGTCACCGGCTTTTTCGCGCGTTGGCGCGTGGCCATGGTCTGGATCACGCAAATCGTGTTCTACGGCCTGCCCTGGCTGCGCTGGGACCAGCGCCAGGCCATGCTGCTGGACCTGGTGCACCGCAAGTTCTACTTCTTCGGCCTGATCCTGTGGCCCCAGGACGTGATCTTCCTGGCGCTGCTGCTGATCATCTCTGCCTACGGGCTGTTCCTGTTCACCGCCATCGCGGGGCGGCTGTTCTGCGGCTATGCCTGTCCGCAGACCGTGTATACCCAGATCTTCATGTGGATCGAGCACTGGGTGGAGGGGGATCGCCTGGCGCGCATCCGCCTGGACTCGCAGCCCATGAACCCACGCAAGTTCGCGCGCAAGGCCGCCAAGCACGCGCTGTGGATCGGCGTGGCGCTGTGGACCGGCTTCACCTTCGTAGGCTATTTCACCCCCATCCGCACCCTGGTCCAGGAAGTGCTGACCCTCGGGCTGGGAGGCTGGGAGACCTTCTGGATCCTGTTCTACGGTTTCGCCACCTACGGCAACGCGGGGTTCATGCGCGAGCAGGTGTGCAAGTACATGTGCCCCTATGCGCGATTCCAGTCGGTGATGTTCGACCGGGACACGCTGATCGTCACTTACGACCCCGAGCGCGGCGAGCCGCGCGGCAAGCGCCGGCGTGAATTGCCGGCGCGCGAGCAGGGCAAGGGCGATTGCGTGGATTGCTCGATCTGCGTGCAGGTGTGCCCGACGGGCATCGACATTCGCGAGGGCCTGCAGTACATGTGCATCGGTTGCGGAGCCTGCGCGGACGCCTGCGACACGGTGATGGACAAGATGAACACGCCGCGTGGGCTGATCCGCTATTCCAGCGAGAACGCGCTGGAGGGGCACTGGAGCCGGCGCCAGCAGTGGGCGCACCTGCTGCGCCCGCGTATCCTGGTCTACAGCGCCATCCTGGTGGCCATGGTGGGGTTGTTCGTGGGCGGGCTGGCCATGCGCCAGACCGTCAAGCTCGACGTCATGCGCGATCGCCGGGTGCTGGCTCGCGAAATCCCTGGCGGCCTCCTGGAGAACGTCTACCAGATCCAGTTGATGAACGCCTCCGACACGCCGCGCCGCATGCGCTTCGAAGTGCAGGGGCCCCCCGGCCTGGTGGTGGTGAGTCCGAAGCAGGGCATCGAGCTGGCGGCCTCCAGCAATGTGCTGCACCCGCTGGAGCTGGCGATTCCGACCGACGGCGCGCGCAGCGGCGTCTACCACGTGGAGATCACCGCCCGCAGCGCAGGCGCGGATCCCGTGAGCGTGCACCATGACAGTACCTTCATCGTCCCCTGAGCCGCGGCGTGCGCAGCCGCGCGACGCGGCAGGCCCCTGGTGGCGCGTACCCGTGCTGTGGCTGCTGATCGGACTGCTCGGCGCGGTGCTTGCGGCCAGCGTGGTCACGGTGCTGATCGCGCGCCACGCCGCCGACGAGGAGATCGAGGCGCCGGCCCGGCTGGCGCCCATCGTGCCGCCCGCCGCCAGCGCACCGAGGGCCGGACGGATCTGATCCGGTGTGAACGCATTCGTCTCGCGGCCGGTCCGGCCGCGCATCGAGGAGACCCAGCATGCGTCGTTGCGATGCCGACTACCTGCGCGCCCTGTGGCACGCCTTCCTGGTTGCCCTGGCTGCCAGCGCGGTGATGTTCAGCGTGCTGGATCCCTCGCGCCACGCCCCGATGGCCCTGGCGCACTGGCCGCCAGCCCTGGTGTATTCCCTGGGATTCTTCGGCCAATGGCTGGCCTGCTGGGCGGCCAGCGCGCTGAACCTGTGGCTGCTGGCTCGCCGCCCGCCCGGCGCGGGCGACGTGTTCGAGGATCGGGGCGATCCGGGCTAGGCCGGGGCCCCGGAGGCCTGGCCTCAGACCTCGTGGTTGAGCAATTCGGCCAGGCCGTCGCGGTTGGTGATGCGCACCTGGCGTTGGGCCACGTGGATCAGCCCGGCCTGGTGAAAGCGAGACATCAGCCGGCTGACCGTCTCCAGTTTGAGCCCCAGGTAGCTGCCGATTTCCTCGCGGCTCATGCGGAGCACGAATTCGTCGGGAGACAGGCCGCGCGCCTTGTAGCGCTCGGACAGATCGAGCAGGAAGCGGGCCAGGCGTTCGTCGGCCTGCATGCTGCCCAGCACGAACTGGTCCTGCTGGGCGCGGGCCAGGCGGTTGCCGATCAGGCAGTGGATCTGGTGCTGCAGCGTGGGCAGTTCGCGCGCGCTGGTCTCCAGCACGCGCACGTCGATCTCGCAGGCCTCGCTGTCTTCCAGCGCCACCGCCTCGGTCATGTAGATGCGGGTGGAAAATCCCTCCAGACCCATCATCTCCCCGGGCACGTGAAAACCCACGATCTGCTGGCGTCCGTCGGGGCTGCTTACCATGGATTTGAAGGAGCCCGCATGGACCGAATACACCTTGTCCATGGGCTGCCCACCTTCGAACAGGCGCTCGCCCTTGGTCACCCGAACGGTGTTCTGCATGATGTCGCGCATGCGCTGCATCTCGTCCGTGGGCAGGGAAATGGGCAGGCAGAAACGGCTCTGGAAGCAGACATCGCAGGGGTGCGGCTTGTCCATGCGGTGGACGGTGGCGGCGGGTGTCAGCTTCATGGTTTTTGCTCGGAAAGTTATTGGTTTTGTTATATCACGGAAATGATGAGGATTACCTGATGCAGATCAGCCTTTTTCTCACATTGTTACTGATGGGACTGACGGGGGGCTTGCATTGCGCGGCCATGTGTGGCGGATTGGTCGTCGCCGGGGAGCGCGCGATGCAGCCTACAGGCCCGGCGGCGGGCCTGGCCGGCGCGCGCGAACAGGTGCTCTGGCCGGCCAGGCGCCTGCTCTGGCGCTCGGCGCAGCTGCAGCTGGGCCGGGTGCTCACCTATGGCCTGCTGGGCCTGGTCGCCGGCGCCATCGGCTCCGGCCTGTGGGCGGTGCAGCTGCGTCCGCTGCAAGTGTTCCTGTACCTTCTGGGCAACGCCGTGCTGGCCGCCAGCGGAATCTGGCTGATCCTGGCCGCCTTGCGCGGCGAAGGCGGAGTGCGGGCGCCGCATTTCGTCTGGGCGGAGGTGGTGCGTACCCGGCTGGGCGAGGCAGGGGCGCGGGCCCTGCGCGGCCTGTTGCCCCTGGCGAGCATGCCCCGGCGCCTGGGGGCGGGCCTGCTGTGGGGCCTGCTGCCCTGCGGACTGGTGTATTCGGCGTTGTCGCTGGCCCTGCTCAGCGCAAGTGCGCTGGGCGGCGCGCTGGGCATGCTGGCCTTCGGCGTCGGCACGCTGCCGCATATGCTGCTGGCCGGGCACCTGTTGCGCAGGCTCAGCCAGCGCGCCACCGCGCGGGCCGCGCGCCTGGGCGCCGGCGGCGTTCTGCTGGGTTTCGCCCTGTGGGGCTTGTGGCGCCTGGCGCAGACCGGCGGCCCGGGGGCCTTGCACGGCTACTGTGCCTGAGCGAGGGCGCGACCGCCCCGGCAAGCGACCGACTACGCCACGTCGAAGGTCTGCAGCGCCCAGCCGCGACCGGCGCGCTGCTCGTCGAAATAGCGCCGCAGGGTTTCCGCCACGGCGCGGAAGGCGATCTGCTCCCAGGGCACTTCCTCGGCGCCGAACAAGGCGGCCTCCAGGGTCTCCGGGCCGGGATCCCAGCGTGGTTCGAGCAGGCGCGCGCGATACAAGAGGTAGACCTGGCTGACCGGACGCACGTTGACCACGCTGTACAGCCCTTCGAGTTCCACACGGGTGCCGGCTTCTTCCTGGGTTTCCCGCAGCGCTCCCTGCTCGGTGGTCTCGTCCAGTTCCATGAATCCCGCCGGGAGGGTCCACAGGCCATGGCGCGGTTCGATGGCGCGGCGACACAGCAGCACCTTGTCGCGCCACACTGGCAGGGTACCCACGATGTTGCGGGGATTCTCGTACTGGATGTGCGTGCAGGCGGTGCATACCGCCCGCGGGTGCGTGTCGCCTTCCGGCACCCGGTGCTCGACCGGTGCGCCGCAGAGATTGCAATGGTGGATGGATGCGCGGTGCATGGCTGCTATTTTGACAGGCTCCGCGTGGTTTGCGCCCGACGTGCGCCAGTGGCGCCCCGTATCATCCCGGCTTCGATCCGGCGGTCCTGGCATCGGCCGGGCCGCGCGGAGCGCCTCATCGCCCATGCCGACCGTCTCCATTCCCGCCCTGGGCCTGCAATTGCAGGCCGAACCCGACGAGAACCTGCTCAAGGTGCTGCGTCGCCATCGCGTGCCCATCGGCTGGTCCTGCAAGCGCGGGGAGTGCGGGAGCTGCAAATGCGTGCTGGAGCGCGGCGAGGTGGACCTGCGCGGCTACCAGCCTGGCGCGCTGCCGGCCTCGCAGCGTGAGCAGGGAATCATCCTGGCCTGCAGCAGCCGCATCGTCGGCGATGTACAACTGGGGCTTGTGGACACCGACGATTACATCGAACACCCACTTCGCAGCCTCGCCTGCCGCGTGCTTTGGCTGCGCGAGCTGGCGCCGGAGGTGTTCGCGCTGCGCCTGCGCATCGTCGCCGACCTGGCGGAAGGCGCCGAGGATGCGGGAGGCGCAGCGGGTGGGACGGCGGATGGCACGGCGGATGGCGCCGCCAGCGCGGGCGGGCCGTTCATGTTCTCGGCCGGGCAGTACGCGCACCTGCGGGTGCGCGATGCCCGCGGCGAGTGGATCGGGCGCGATTTCTCCATGGCTGGCACGCCCGTCGAGGCCGAGTACGACGGGGAACTGGAATTCCACATCCGGCGCACGCCCACCGGCTCCTTCAGCGGGCTGCTGGGCGGGGCGATCGCCGCCGGCACCGAGCTGCGCCTGGAAGGCCCGATGGGCAAGGCCTATTTCCGCCCCCGTCACGAGGGCCCCTTGTACGCGGTGGCCGCGGGGACCGGGCTGGGGCCGATGCTCTCGGTGGTGCAGACCGCGCTGGACAACGGCAAGACCGATCCGGTGGTGCTGTACGCGGGTTTTCGCAACGTGTCCGAGGTCTACGGTGTCGATCGCATGGAGCAGCTGGCCCGCCGGCACGCCAACTTCCGGGCCCACGTGGTGGTCGAGTTCGACGCGCCCGGCGGCCTGCGCGGCGGGCGCGTGGGCGACGCGCTGTTCGCGGACGTGAAGGACTTGCGCGACGCCAAGGTGTACCTGGCCGGTTCGCCCGCCATGGTCGAGGCGGTGAGTGCCGAGTTGCTGACACGCGGCCTGGCTTCGCGCGACGTGCATGCCGATGCCTTCTACGCGCCAGCTCCCGAGGCCCTCTCGGCCGAGCAGGCGGGCGGCGCTCGGGGCTGATCGAGGGGCGGGGCCGCGAAGCCATGGCCCCTGGCTTCTTCCCGGCTGAAGACGGCCATGACGTTGCTGGCCGGTTACGAAACGCAGGCGCCCCGGGGGATTTTGCAGGGCCTCGCCGGAGGGTGGTTTACAATTCCGCAGCATCGTTGTGCCGGAGCAGCCCGCCCGACGGCCGTGAAGCGGCCGGGGCATCCGGCGCGGCGCCCGGCACGGCTGCCGGCGCAAGCGTGGCAAAGCCCGTTTGCGAAGCAGCACGTTGGCGGTGCGTGCCCCCGACGCGTGCGCGATGGCGCCGCGGGCCCTGGTGCCAAGGGGGTGCGGCGCATTTCGAATGCATGTCGGACACCGGCTCGGGAGGGCCGGTCGTGGCGCATCCTGCGCGCGAACCCTTTCACGAATGAACACTGCATGGGCCAAGCGGGTCCTTGAGACCGCGCTGTTGTGTGCCACCCAAGCCTTGAGCCTCGCGGCGCTGCGCGGTCTGTTCGACGATCAGCTCGTGGCGGAGACGGTGCGCGCCTTGCTTGCGCAGTTGCAGGAGGACTGGCGCGACCGCGGGGTCGAGCTGCGCGAGGTCGTCGGCGGCTGGCGTTTCCAGAGCCGCGAGGACATGCAGCCTTATCTGCAGCGCCTGAATCCCGAGCGGCCGCCCCGGTATTCCCGGGCGGTGCAGGAAACCCTGGCCATCATCGCGCACCGCCAGCCGGTGACCCGCGGCGACATCGAGGACATTCGCGGAGTCAGTGTGAATGCGCAGGTTCTCCGGCAACTCGAGGATCGCGGCTGGATCGAGGCCATCGGCCACCGCGAGGGGCCCGGACGCCCGGTGCTGTTCGCGACCACGCGCCAGTTCCTGGACGACCTGGGATTGCGCGCGCTGGCCGAGCTCGAGCAGCCGGCGAGCGACGCCGTGGATCCCAAGCAGATCGAGTTGCTGGTCGGCGGTGCCGCGCCCGAGGCCCCGGCGCAGGGGCAGCCCGTCGAGCCCAGCGCCGAGGTGCCCGCCGAGGTGCCCGCCGAGGTGCCCGCCGAGGTGCCCGCCGAGGTGCCCGCCGAGGTGGCGCCCGAAGACCCGTCGCCGGTGCCCGAGGCACCCTTGTCCGCATGTCCCGCGCCCGAGGCCTCCGTTCCGGAGACCTCCGGCGCACCCGAGGAGCCGCCTCCATCGGCGTTCCCGGGCTGAATCGACCCACGAAGAAAGCTTCCATGTCCGATCCCGATCACGATCACGATCACGCCGCTTCCGAGCCCCCCGCCGCGCCATCGGCCGCGCAGGGTCCGGCAGATTCCGGTGCTCCCGCCGGCGAAGCCGGCGCGCCCGCGCGCCGCGACGGCGCCCGACGGCGCCGCCGCCGCAATGGCAAGGGGCCGCGCGAGGCCTCGGGCCAGGGCGCCGGAGAAGCCCAGTCTGAATCCGGCGCGGATTTCGCCGAAGGGGCAGCCGAAGCCGGCTCCGACTTCGCGGCCGGCGCCGGGGTCGAAGCGTCGGGCGAGCGCGGCGCGCACGGCCAGCGTCCGCCGCGCCGGGGAGGACGCAATCGTGCGCCGGGCAAGCCTGTCGCGACGCCGCCCGGTTCGCGGCCGGGCAGCCCGCCGGTGCGCATCGAAGAGGTGGTGTCGGGTGATTTCGACCGTGCGGTCGAACTCGCCGACAGCGCCGAGCCCGGGGTGCGGCGCGTGCTCGCGCCGTCGCCGGAGGC
>DAIDHU010000145.1 GCA_027451915.1 Thiomonas sp.
CGCCACTCGGCGCGCAGCCTTCCAGCCCGAGGTACTCGACGCCGATGTGACGGTGCTCGCCGGCGACATCGACAAGGGGCCTCGCGTCCTGCAATGGGCCCGCGCAACGTTCCCCGGCCACGTGCTCGTCGTGGCAGGTAATCACGAGTTCTACGGAGGTCACCTGCAGCGCACGATCCAGAAGATGCGCGCGGCCAGCTGCGAGCGCGTGTGCTTCCTCGAGCGCGACGAGGTCGTGATCGACGGAGTGCGCTTCCTCGGGGGCACCTGCTGGACGGATTTCTCGTCGACGGGAAACCAAGGACTCGCCCGGTCCATCGCCACGCAATCGATGACCGACTATCGGCGCATCCGCGCGGGAAGCAACTTCCGGCACCTGACGACGGAGGACGTTCTGCAGGAGAACGGCGCCTTTCGGATCTGGCTGGAGGGGAAGCTGGCGGAGCCGTTCGCAGACAAGACGGTGGTCATCACGCACCACGCCCCGCTGCTGGACTACGCGTATGGGCCCAGCCTCGAGTTCATCGGGCAGCGCCATCCCCTGGACGCTGCCTACGCGAACGACTGGGAGCACCTTGTGCGCCCGCCCGTGGTTGCGTGGCTGTACGGACACACGCATGTCGCGGTCGACCAGGTCGTCCACGGCGTGCGCCTGGTCTGCAATCCACTGGGCTACAGCATGGGGGATGACACGGGATTCGAACCTTCCAAGGTCCTTGCGATTCCGTGAGGCTGGGGATCCCATGCATCAAGCCATCTGCGTGCAACGCTTTGCATTCACCGGCTGCCAATCTCGTCCTCATCGCCCTCTTGCGCCCGAACTGGTCGCCCGATCCACCGCGACGGGTACCTGGACATTTCGCACGCGTAGGCATGTGGAGTGAAATTTTGTCGCGCCCCTCAACTCGAAGCGAATTGTTGTCGACCGTGGACGACAACAATTCCATTGTTTATGGATGGCATTGCCTGTAAGCGGCTATTCAGCGGAAGCAGCCAATTTTTGTCGAACAGCTATGAAATCCCGGGATCTCAAGAACCAGCTCTACGCCCAGGTCGCTCGCATCGGCGCGGCGCTGGCCAGCCCCAAGCGCCTGGAATTGCTGGAACTGCTCGCGCAGGGGGAAAAAACCGTCGAGGCGCTGGCGCGGGCCGCCGACATCGACGTCAAGCTGGCCAGCGCCCACCTGCGCGTGCTGCGCGAGTCGCAGCTGGTCGATGCGCGGCGTGATGGCAAGAACCGCATCCACCGGCTCAGCGGCTCCGATGTGTCGGACCTGTGGGTGAGCCTGCGCGAACTGGCGCAGGCCCATCTGGCCGAGCTGCAACTCGCGATGTCGAGCCTGGTCGCCGAGCCCGCGAGCCTGACCCCCGAGAGCGCGCGCTCCCTGCTCGACAAGGTGCGCGCCGGAGAGGTGGTGTTGCTCGACGTTCGACCCGAAGCCGAGTTCCGCACGGCGCACATCCCCGGCGCGCGCTCGGTCCCGCTGGACGAACTGGAAGCCCGGGTTCGCGAGCTGCCCAGCGACAAGGAGATCCTCGCGTACTGCCGAGGGCCCTTCTGCGTCATGTCCGACGCGGCCGTGGCCCTGCTCGCACGCCATGGGCTGCAGGCGCGCAAGTGCGCCGACGGCGTGCCCGAATGGCGGGCCGCCGGGCTGCCGCTGGAATGCGAAACCACCTGATCGAGGCCGCAGCATGTTCTTCAGGCAACTCTCCACCCGCGATGCCAGCCTGTCGTACCTGTTCGGCTGCGCCGGTCTTGGCAAGGCCGTGGCCGTCGACGTGGTCGCGGGCGACGAGGACTGGTTCGTCGAGCAGGCGCGGCAGGCCGGGGCCCGGATCACCCATGTGATCGACACCCACGTGCACGCCGACCATCTCAGCGGCGGCCGCAGCCTGGCGCGCCGGGTGGATGCGCCCTACTGCCTGCACGAGGCGGCGCGCGAGTGCGTGCGTTTCGACTTCGAGGCCCTGCGCGACGAGCAGATCATCGACGTCGGCAACGTCACCGTACGCGTTCTGCACACCCCCGGCCACACGCCCGACAGCATGTGCCTGCTGGTCACCGACAAGCGGCGCGGTGACGCGCCTTGGTTCGTGCTCACCGGCGACACCTTGTTCGTGGGCGCGGTGGGCCGCCCGGACCTGGCCGGGCGCGAGCGCGAGATGGCGGGCAGCCTGTACGACTCGCTGCACGAGCGATTGCTGCGCCTTCCCCCCGAGCTGGAAATCTACCCGGGCCACCAGGCGGGCAGCGCCTGCGGCGCCGGGCTGTCGGGCAAGCCGGCGTCGACCCTGGGCTTCGAGAAGCGCTTCAACCCGCTGCTCGGACTGACGCGCGAGGCCTTCGTCGAGCAGTTGTGCGCGCAAATCCCGCCGCGCCCGGCCGACATGCAGCGCATCGTCGCCGCCAATGTCGCGGCGTGAGCGCTTCGCACGGCCCCTCCGAACAAGCCCTCCATCCCTCGGGGAGCGGTGCGAAGCGCCCGCGGACAGGCCCATGACCCCCCCTCCCCCCCCGCCCCTCCCGCGGCCCGACGAGTATCCCCAAGGCATTCGCGTCAACCTGCGGCAGTTCGTGTGGCAGGCGGTGCAGGTGTTCTTGGTCGGATTGATCATCGGCATGGAGCGCACGGTGCTGCCGGTGGTCGCTGCGCGCGACTTCGGCGTGCCCAGGACCTCGTTCCTGTACCTGCTGAGCTTCGTCATCTCCTTCGGGCTGGTCAAGGGAGCGCTGAACTTCGTAGCCGGGCGCCTGTCCGAGCGCATCGGGCGCAAGACCGTGCTGGTGCTGGGCTGGCTGGCCGCGATCCCCATCCCGCTGCTGATCTTTTTCGCGCAGTCGTGGTGGTGGATCGTCGCCGCCAATCTGTTCCTGGGCATCAACCAGGGGTTCGCGTGGAGCATGACCGTCACCAGCAAGGTGGACATCACCCGCGCCGAGCAGCGGGGGCTGGCCACCGGCATCAACGAGTTCGCCGGCTACGCCGCGGTGGGCCTGGCGGGTCTGGCCACCGCGTGGCTGGCGCAACGCTACGGGCCACGAGTCGCCTTGCTGGGTTTCGCGAGCGCGGTGATCACCATCGCCCTGCTGAGCGCGCTGGTGTTCGTGCGCGAGACCCTGCCGTGGGCGCGCGCCGAGCGCCATCGCCACGCCAGCGGCACGCAGGCGGGCTCGCGGCCGCGCTTCGCCGAGGGCCTGGCCGAGCACCCGAGTTCGCGCCAGGTGTTCGCCTACGTGTCGTGGGGCCACCCCACGTTCTCGGCGCTGTGCCAGGCCGGGGTGGCCAACAAGGTCGCCGACACCTTGCTGTGGGTGCTGTTCCCGCT
>DAIDHU010000146.1 GCA_027451915.1 Thiomonas sp.
CCATCGCGCAGCACGCGATCCAGATGCAGACCATCGTCAGCCTGGTCTCGGCCGGCATGGGAATCGCCCTCGTGCCAGCCTCGCTGCGCAGGCTGGCGCGTTCGGGGGTGCGCTATCTGGATCTGCAGGAGGCGCCCAGCCTGGAGATGGGCATGGTCTGGCGCCGCGACCGCATGAGCCCCGTGCTGGAAAACTTCCTGCGCATGGCCGGCGGTTGAAACCCTGTCAGGCGTCGGCGGCCGAGACGCCGGCGCGGGCCGCGGGCGCGCCCAGGAAGGCGTCCAGTTCGGCGAGGAAGGCTTGCGGGGCCTGCAATTGCGGCACGTGCGCGCAGCCCTCGAGCACGCGCAGACGGGCATCGGGCATGAGCCCGGCGAGTTCACGCGCCATCGGCGGCGGCGTGGCCTCGTCGTGCTCTCCCACCAGCACCAGCGTGGGCAGCTTGAGGCCGGCCGCGCCCTCGCGCAGGTCCAGGGTCGACAGCGCGGCGCAGGCCTCCTGGAAGGTTTGCGCGGGCGTGGCCAGGAAGCGCTGCCTGCAGCGCTCGATGAGCTCGGGGTTGCGCGCCTGGAATTCCGGCGCGAACAGGCGGCGCATGGCCACGTCGGCCACGGCCTGCAGGCCCGAGGCGCCGGCTGCGCGGGCCATGCCCACGAAGGCGGCCCTGCCGGGCTCATCGAAGGCGGCGCCGCAATCGGCCAGCACCAGGCTGCGCACCCGATCGGGATGCCGGATCGCCGTGAGCAAGGCGACGAATCCGCCGTAGCCGTTGCCCAGCAGGGTCGGGCGCGCATCGCCCAGGGCCAGGCGAAGCCCTGCCGCGACACGGTCGGCCACCGCGTGCAGGCCGCCCGGCGCAGGGTCGGAGGCGCCGAATCCGGGAAGATCGGCCAGCAGCACGCGGAACCGGCGCGACAGGGCTTGCACCACGCGCTCGAAGCTGGCCCGATCGGCCAGCAGCGAGTGCAGCAGGACCAGGGGCGGCCCCTCTCCGCAGCTGTGCAGGCACAGGGCGGATCCGTCGGTGCCGAAACGTTGCGTCTGCAGCGTGCAGCCGCCAAGGCTGATGGAGGACATCGCTTGGGCCTTTCCCGAATTCTCGATCGAGCTCCTGGGACTCATGCGCGGGGTCTCAGTTCAGCCGAGGCTGGCTGGCGGTATCGCGGTACCAGTCGAAGGGTGCGTCACTCATGCGCAGCATCACGCTCTTGGTCTCGAAATGCTGGTCGAAGGACTCGGTGCCGCATTCGCGTCCGATTCCCGAATCCTTCACGCCACCCCACGGCGAGGCGGGGTCGAGTCGATGGTGGTCGTTGATCCACACAATGCCGCAATGCAGTCCTGCCGCCACCCGATGCGCGCGCACCACGTCGCGCGTGCGAACCGCGCCGGCCAGGCCGAAGGCCGAGTCATTGGCCATGCGCAGTCCTTGCTCCTCGGTCTCGAAGCGGCTGACCGACACGAAGGGGCCGAACACCTCCTCCTGGAAGATGCGCATCGACGGCGTCACGTCGGCGAACACCGTGGGCTCGACGAAAAATCCCCCGGCCAGCGCCGGGTCGGGCGGCACGCGTCCGCCCGCGACCAGGCGCGCGCCATCCTCCTCCAGGCCGATGCGGATGTAGCGCAGCACGCGCTCCTGCTGGCGCCTGGAGATGACCGGTCCGAGCTGCACCGAGGGGTCGGCCGGATTGCCGATGCGAATGCTGCGCGCCTTCGCCGCCAGGCGCTCGACGAACTCGTCGTACACGCTGGCCTGCACGATCTGCCGGCTGCCGCAGATGCAGGTCTGGCCGGCGCCGATGAAGGCGCCGAAGGCCGCGTAGTTGACCGCCTGCTCGATGTCGAAGTCCTCGAACACGAGCACCGGGGTCTTGCCGCCGAGCTCGAGGGTCTGGTGCGCGAAATTGCGCCCGGCCGCCGAGCCGGTGAGCCGCCCCGCCTCGGTGCCGCCGGTCAGGACCCACTTGGCCAGCCCGGGATGCTCGGACAGCGCCTTGCCCGTGGTCGGACCCAGGCCGGTCACCACGTTGAACACCCCTGGCGGCAGCCCGGCCTCGACGAACAGCTGCGCCAGGCGCAGCGTGGTCAGCGGGGTGTACTCGGAGGGCTTGACGACCGTGGTGCAGCCCGAGGCCAGGGTCGGCGCGAGGCTCTTGATCATGATCATCAGGGGGTGGTTGAAGGGCGTCGAGTTGCCCACCACTCCGATGGGGGTGCGAATGGTGTAGTTCAGGTACTCGCCGTCGACCGGGATCACCGCATCGCGACGCGCGATCGCCAGGCCCGCGTTGTAGCGCAGGAAATCGGGCAGGCGCGAGATCTGGGCGCGAGTCTCGTTGACCGAGCGCCCGTTGTTCATGGTTTCCAGCTGGTACATCTCGTCCAGGCTGGCTTCGAACACGTCGGCGAGCTTGTTGATCAGCTTGGCGCGCGTGCGATTGGACATGCCGCTCCATTCGCGGCTCGCGAAGGCCGTGGCGGCGCTGGTTACCGCCCGGTCGACGTCGGAATCGTCGGCATGGGCGATGCGCGCGATCACCTGACCGGTGGCGGGATTGAGCACATCGAGCAGCTCGGGGCGCGACGCCGGCGCCTGGCGGCCGTCGATGAACAGGCCGTGCACCGGGATCGTGCTGGTGGAGGAGGGGGCGGAAACGCTGGCCATGGGTTGGGCTCCTTGGAATGGGTCGCCGGACGGCGGCGGGCAATCGATCGCGAAGGGTGGGCTCGGCTGCTCAGGGGGCGATCACCGCATGGGTCATCGCCCGCAGCACGCGCTTGCCGGCGCTTTGCACGTGGCGCGCGCTGATGCGCTGCGCCACGGAGGTCTGCCGGGCCTGCAGCGCGTCGATCAAGGCGTTGTGTTCGTCGATCACGGTCTGCGGGTTGCCGCGCTTGAGGCTGTTGACGCTCAGTTGCACCGCCCGCTCCATCTGATCCATCAAGTCGAACAGATGGTCGCGCATGCGGGCATTGCCGGAGATGGCGGCCAGTTCACGGTGGAAACTGCGGTTGTAGGCCACGAAGCCGCCCTCCCAGGCGCCAGGGTCGAAGCGGCGAAAGCGCTCCAGCGAGGCCAGTTGCTGGTCGCTGGCACGGCGCGTGATGCGCTCGATGCAGGCGCGCTCGAGCACCTCGCGCAGCTGGAACATGTCCTGCACGTCGTTCAGGGACACCGAGGCCACGCGGTAGCCCTGGCGAGGCAGGGTGATCACCAGGTTCTCGCGCTCCAGGCGCATCAGGGCGTCGCGCACCGGTGACTTGCTGACCCCGAAGCGCTCGGCAAGCTCGCTCTCGCGGATTTCGGCGCCCGGCGCCAGGCGGCAGCTGATCAGGTCGGCGCGCAACTGCTCGTACACCTTCTCCCGCAACAGCTTGGCGCTGGCGGACTCGGGGGCTCGCGGGTCCAGGATCTGGCTCATGGGCCAAAGAATATCACCACACATTCTTTTTCACAATCGTGATACATCACGACAAGGCCTTGGCCAGGTTTCTCGATCTGGCTGAATTCCAGAAAATGGCGAAAAATCAATAACATAAGACGCTGTTTCCGGCGAGAGGGCGGGGTGAGCCGGGGCCATGTGGGGGTTTTTCGAGCAAAATCTGATTTGACTTTCCGTAGTTCGTGATACATCATCTGCCCACAATTCGCAGGTCATCACGGACCGCAAGAGGAGACAAAGCATGGATCAATCGCGTCGTTCCTTCGCCCTCAGCCTGGCCGCGCTGACAGCCGGCTCGTCCCTGCCGCGCATGGCCAGCGCCGCCGCGCCCATTCGCGTGGGCTTTCTCACGGTGAAGTCGGGCGCGCTCGCGGCCGGCGGGCTGCAGATGGAGCAGGGCCTGCGCTATTTCCTGCAGCGCAACCACAACACCATCGCCGGGCGCCCCGTGCAGCTGTTCGTCGCCGACACCGCCGGGCAGCCCGCGCTGACCAAGGCCAAGGCCCAGGAGCTGGTGGAAAAGGACAAGGTGCAAGTGATCATCGGGCCGCTCGCGGCCTTCGAGGCGCTGGCCATCAACGACTACATCCGGCAGGCGCAGGTGCCGATCATCTCCCCGTCCGCCGCGGCGGAGGATCTGACTCAGCGCAAGGACAACCCCTGGTTCGTGCGCGCGGTGGGAACCTCGGCGCAACCCATGCACCCGCTGGGCGACTACGCGGCCAAGACCCTCAAGTACAAGCGCATCGCCATCATCGCGGACGATTTCGCCTTCGGGTACGAGGTGTCGGCCGGGTTCCAGCGAGCCTTCGAGGACGGCGGCGGCGAGATCGTGCAAAAGCTCTGGTCTCCCCTGAACGTGGCCGACTACGGCTCCTACATCGGCGAGCTCGACACCAAGGTGGACGCGGTATTCGCGGCCTTCGCCGGCGGCAACGGCATCAAGTTCATCAAGCAGTACAGCGACTACGGACTGAAGGGCAAGATTCCCCTGCTGGGGTCGATGACCACGGTCGACGAAGGCGTGCTGCCGGCCATGGGCGACGACGCGCTGGGCATCATCTCGGGAGGCTGGTACACGGCCCAGCTGGACAACCCCTACAACAAGGCCTTCGTCGCCGGCATCGAGCATGATGACCACCGCATGCCCGGCTACTACACCGTGGGAGCCTATGGCGCCGCGCTCATGCTCAAGCATGCCCTGGAGGCCGTGCACGGCGACATCGAGAATCGCGACGCCTTCATGCACGCGCTGCGCCATGTGGTGGTTCCCGACGATCCCCGCGGCCCGATTCGCCTGGATGATCTCGGCAACCCGATCATGAACGTCTACATCCGCAAGGTCGAGCGCAAGAACGGACAGTTGGTCAACGCCGTGCTGAAGGTCTACCCGAACGTGTCCCAGTTCTGGACCTACGGCGAAAAGGCCTTCCTCGCCGAGCCGGTGTATTCGCGCGACTATCCGCCCGCGCGTTTCCTCGGGCGCTGAGCGCCAGCCCAGCATGCACTTCTGGATGATCCAGAGCCTGAACAGCCTGGCGCTGGGCGCCGTGCTGTTCACGCTGGCGGCTGGATTCTCCCTGATCTTCGGGCTCATGCGCGTGGCCAACCTCTCGCATGGAGCCTATTTCATGCTTGGGGCCTACCTGGGCTACAGCGCGCTGCAGCACGGCTGGGGCTTCGGCGGCGCGCTGCTGCTGTCGGCCGGGGGAGTGGGCGCGCTCGGCGTGCTGGTCGAGCGCTTGGTCCTGCGCCGCCTGGAGGGCAACAGCCTGGCCCAGGTGCTGGCCACGCTGGGCGTGGCCTTCATCGTCGATGACGGGAGCCTGTGGCTGTGGGGAGGCGATCCGCAGTCGGTGTCGCCGCCGCACCTGCTGCGCGGCGCCAGTTCGCTGTTCGGGCTGATCTTTCCCACCTACCGGCTGGCGGTCATCGTGTTCAGCGCCCTGCTGTTCGTCGCCTTGTGGCTGCTGCTCGAGCGCACCCGCGTGGGCGTGATGATCCGCGCCAGCGTGGACGACATGGCGATGGCGCGAGCCATCGGCATTCCGGCGTCGCGCCTGTACACGCTGGTGTTCTTCCTGGGTACCGCGCTGGCCGGCCTGGGAGGCACGGTCGCCGCGCCGATCCTGTCGGTCTATCCCGGCATGGACGCCGACATGCTGCCCCTGGCCCTGGTCGTGGTGATCCTCGGCGGCCTGGGCAGCCTGGGCGGCGCCTTCCTGGGCAGCATGCTCATCGGCTTCGTCTACAGCTTCGGACAATCCTGGCTGCCCAACCTGTCCTACATCATCCTGTTCCTGCCGATGGTGATCATTCTCGCGGTGCGGCCGCGCGGCCTGCTCGGGAGGGTCGGCGGGTGATGCGCAAGATCGCGCTGGCCGCGGCCGTGCTGCTGGCGCTGAGCCTGCCGGCATGGGTGGGCGGTGTCTACTACGTCAACCTGGCCAGCCAGGTGCTGATCGCGGCGCTTTTCGCGGTGAGTCTGAACCTCCTGGTGGGTTACGCCGGGCTGATCTCCCTCGGACAGGCGGGCTACCTGGGGGTGTCGGCGTATATCGCCGCCTGGCTGATGCTGCGCCTGGGCTGGTCGCACGCCGGCGCCGACGCCGCCGCGCTGCTGGGAACCGCCGCGGTCGGCGCCGTGTTCGGCATCATCGCGCTGCGCGCCAGCGGCATCAGTTTTCTCATGATCACCCTGGCTCTGGGCCAGATCCTGTGGGGGCTGTGCTTTCGCTGGAGCGACGTCACCGGGGGCGACAATGGACTGTCCGGCATCACGCGGCCGCATATCGCCGGGCTGCGCCTGGACAACCCGGTGCACTTCTACTACTACGCGCTGGCCGTGTTCGCGCTGTGCTGGGGCCTGATGACCGCCTGGATCCGCTCTCCCTTCGGGGCCAGCATCCGCGGCACCCGGGACCAGCCGCGCCGCATGGCCGCGCTCGGCTACAACGTATTCCTCATCCGCTGGATCACCTTCACGGTCAGCGCGCTGTTCACGGCCGCCGCGGGCATCCTGTTTCTCGACTACAACCAATTCATCAGCCCGCAGAGCATGACCTTGTCGGCCTCCGCGGAGACCTTGCTGATGGTCATCGCCGGAGGCCCCGGCACCAGCCTGGGACCCGTGGTCGGCGCCTTGCTGGTCGTTCTGCTCAAGGAGGTCGCCAGCGACTTCACCACCCACTGGGTGATGCTGCTGGGCGTGGTGTACCTGCTGATCGGAACTTAAGCCCGAGGACCGCGCCGGCAATCCGTACGGAGGTCGACGTCGCTTTAATCTCAATGTGTATTCGGAGGTCGAGGACGCTCC
>DAIDHU010000147.1 GCA_027451915.1 Thiomonas sp.
TCCCTTGGACGGATAGTCCGAACCAACGATTGGTGTCGGATTTCGTGCGCCCGGCCCTGCCGCGCCTGAGCACGCAGCGCCTGGCCATGCTCGGTCGCGTGGCCACCGTGGCCTTCGCGCTGGCCGCCGCCTGCTGGGCGCCGAACATCATCCGCTTCCCGGGCTTGTGGGCCTATCTGCAGGACATGCTGGCCTACGCGGTGTCGCCGGTACTGGCGCTGTTCGCGATGGGCATGGCCTGCCGCGGCTTCGGCCCCGTCGCGGCCCTGCGCACGCTGGTCAGCGCGCATGCGCTCAGCGCGCTGCTGTACGGCGCCAAGCTGCTGGGCTGGCCGAGCCTGCACTTCTCGGTGGTGGGGGGCCTGGTGTTCGGCATCACCTTGCTGCTGGCCCTGCTGTGGATGCTGAGCCTGGGACCAGCCGACCGTCCGGCCCCGGGATCGGCCCGCCTGGAACTCGTGCGCCGGGACAATCTGCCCCGGCTCGCGCTGGATGTGCGCCTTGGCGCCCTGGCCGTGC
Organism: Thiomonas sp.; assembly: GCA_027451915.1. Classification (GTDB taxonomy): domain Bacteria; phylum Pseudomonadota; class Gammaproteobacteria; order Burkholderiales; family Burkholderiaceae_C; genus Thiomonas_A. The sequence continues at coordinate 520 of DAIDHU010000147.1, forward strand.
TGCTGGGTGCCCTGGCCCTGGTGCTGGCCTTCGCCTGAGCGGCCGCCCGGCCGTGCCCCCGGGTTTGTACCGGGTGGCGTGCCTTGCAAGGGGCCTCGGCGCCCCGGTATTATTGACCGACCGGTTGGTTGAATTTGCTCCCACCGGGCTCCCGCGGCCGCTCATCGGCCGCGCTTCCTTTCCCCCATCGTTTCGCACGCCATGTACACCCAAGCCATGGACATCGGCCCGCAGGACCAGGCCCAGGCCCCGCAACACGCGGCCGAGCAGGAACTGCTGCGCCGGTTCGACGCCCGCATCGACGACGGAGGCTTCATCGAGGCCAAGGACTGGATGCCCGAGCACTATCGCAAGACCCTGGTGCGCCAGATCAGCCAGCACGCGCACTCGGAAATCGTGGGCATGCTTCCCGAGGGCAACTGGATCAGCCGCGCACCGACCCTCAAGCGCAAGGCCATCCTGCTGGCCAAGGTGCAGGACGAAGGCGGCCACGGTCTGTACCTGTATGCCGCCGCCGAAACCCTGGGCACTTCGCGCGACGACATGCTCGACGCGCTGCACCAGGGCCGCGCCAAGTACAGCTCCATCTTCAACTACCCCACCTTGAGCTGGGCCGACGTCGGGGTCATCGGCTGGCTGGTCGATGGCGCGGCCATCATGAACCAGGTGCCGCTGTGCCGTTGCTCCTACGCGCCCTATGCACGGGCGATGATTCGCATCTGCCGCGAGGAGAGCTTTCACCAGCGCCAGGGCTTCGACGCGCTGCTGACCATGATGCGCGACGGCACCCAGGCCCAGCGCGAGATGGTGCAGGACGCGGTGAACCGCTGGTGGTGGCCCAGCCTGATGATGTTCGGCCCCCCGGACGACGCCAGCACCCACGGCGCGCAGAGCATGCGCTGGGGCATCAAGCGCATTTCCAACGACGACCTGCGCCAGAAATTCATCGACGCCACGGTCGAGCAGGCCAAGGTGCTGGGGGTGAGCCTGCCCGATCCGCTGCTGGCCTGGAACGAGCAGCGCGGCCATTACGACTTCGGCCCCATCGACTGGGAGGAGTTCCGGCGCGTGATCGCTGGCGACGGGCCCTGCAACCGCGAGCGCCTGGCCGCGCGCGTGCAGGCCTGGGAGGATGGCGCCTGGGTGCGCGAAGCGGCACGGGCCCACGCGGACAAGCAGCAGGCGCGCCAGGCCCGGCAGGCAGCCTGACCCCCCTTTCACGGAGCAGAGCATGAACCAGAATCAGGACGCGGCCGGCTGGCCGCTGTGGGAAGTCTTCGTGCGCAGCAAGGCAGGCCTGGACCACAAGCACTGCGGCAGCCTGCATGCGCCCGACTCGAAACTGGCGCTGGAGCTGGCGCGCGACGTCTACACCCGCCGCCAGGAAGGCTGCAGCATCTGGGTGGTGCGCTCGGACCAGATCACCGCCAGCGATCCGGGGGACAAGGATATGTACTTCGACCCCATGGAAGACAAGGTGTATCGCCACCCCACCTTCTACAAGTTGCCGGCCGAAGTCGACCACATGTGAGCAGGCGCGCCATGCAAGAGTCCATCCGAGTATCCCAGGCCCCCGAGCTGCGTTACCTGCTGCGCCTGGGCGACCTGTGTCTGATCCACGCGCAGCGCCTGGGGGAATGGTGCGGGCATGCGCCCATCCTGGAGGAGGACATCGCGCTGAGCAACATCGCGCTGGACCTGCTCGGCCAGGCGCGGGGCGTGCTCACCCGTGCCGGTGAGCTGGCCGGGGGGCTGGACGAGGATCAGCTCGCCTTCCTGCGCGAGGAGCGCGATTATTTCAACCCCACGCTGGTGGAGCTTCCCCGCGGGGATTTCGCCTGGGCCATGGTGCGCAACCTCATGGTCGCGGTTCTGCTGGAACTGCTGTGGCAACGCCTGCAGGAGTCCAGCGACGAGCCCTTGGCGGCCATCGCCGGCAAGGCGGTGAAGGAGGCGCGCTACCACGCGCGGCACGCGGCGGACTGGGTGCAGCGCCTGGGCGACGGCACGGAGGAATCCCGG
>DAIDHU010000148.1 GCA_027451915.1 Thiomonas sp.
AAGGGAAGGGGAGGAGGCGGTCACGGCGGGTTTCAGTAGGCCAGGGTCTTGTTCAACAGGCCCGGGTGCAGATCGATGTCGGCGAGGAGTCGCGCGATGCGCTCGCCGGCATGGCCGTCGCCGTAGACATTATGCGCGGAGGGGCGCGGGGCACGGAGCATGTCCCTCAGCGCCTCGGCGATGTCGACGGCCCGAGGCTGCACGTGCAGGACCGCGGCGTTGCGCTCGCGCAGATGCTGGCGCAGGCCCACGTCCAGCACCGGGGTGCCGAAGCTCGCCGCCTCGATGATGCCCGAGGAGGAGTTTCCGGCCAGCGCCCGGGCGTGGGCCAGTGCGTCCAGGTACTGCGCGCGCGGCAGATGGGTGATGCGGTGCCAGCCCGGCCCCGGAGCCCGCAGCGCGGCCTCGATGCTCGCCGAGCCGGCATCCGCGTTCGGAGCCAGCCAGAGCACGTCGAAATCCCGTCCGCCGCCGGCCGCGCGCAGGCCGTCGAGCAGCTCGCGGGCCTGCGCGCCGGCCTCGGAGGCCTGCTGCACCACCGGGTGGAACACCACCAGCACGAACTCCCGCGCCGCGTCGATGCCTAGCGCCCGCAGGGTCCGGGCGCGGGGCGACGGCGCGTGCCGGGCGATGTCGTCCAGCCCCGGCGCACCCACCACGAACACGCGCTCGGGGAGCTCGCCCATGGCCAGCAGGCGCTCGCGCGACTCGGCCGTGGCCGCGAAATGGTAGGTGGCCAGCTTGGAGATGGCGTGGCGCATCGGCTCGTCCACGGTGCCCGAGCGCTCGCCGCCGTGCAGGTGCACCACGGGGACTCCCAGGTGCAGCGCGGCCGTGGCCCCGGCCAGCATCTCCCCGCGATCCCCCAGCAGCAGCAACGCGTCGCAGGGCTCACGCTGCAGCTCGGCCGCCACCCCGAGCAGGGTCTGCGCCACCGCGCGCGCCATGCCCGCTGCGTCGCGCGCGGCGACATCCGTGGCGATGCGCGCGGCGATGGGCAGGCCGCTGGATTCGATGTCGTCCACCGTGTGCCCGAACTCGGGGCACAGGTGCATGCCCGTCACCGCCAGGCGCAGACGCAGGCGCGGGTGCGCGGCGATGCGCTCCAGGCAGGCGCGCATCAGCCCGAAGTCGGCACGCGTGCCGCTGAGGTAGACGATGCGCCGAGGCTCAGGCATGGTCGTCGACATCGTCGTCCGCGCCGTCCGGGTCCTCGCGCACGGCGTGCAGGTCGTCCCAGGCCAGCAGTTGCCCGGCGGCGACGTCGCGGCGCAGGCGGCGCCCGATCAGCGCGTCGAGTTCGCGCGGCGCGATGCCGTGGCCCGGGCGCCGCAGCTGCAGGTGTTCGAGCGCCAGCTCGCTGCCAGCGCGCAGCGCGCAGGCCAGCACCACGCTGCGCCGCGCCACCTGGCGCACCTCCAACTCCTGCTCCCGCGGGGCCTTGACTCCGTCGCCCAGCATGTCCTGCAGGCGTCGTACGTCGCGCACCAGGTCGGCGAACTCGGCCGCTTCGCTGGAGGCGGCATGGTCGGGGCCGGCAAGCCGGCGGTCCAGCGTGATGTGTTTCTCGATCACCACGGCGCCCAGGGCCACGGCCGCCAGCGCCGCGGTGTTGCCCAGGCTGTGGTCCGAATATCCCACCGGCATGCCGCAGGCCTGGCCCAGCTGGCGCAGCGCCAGCAGGTTCAGCGCCTCGTCGGGGGCCGGGTAGGCCGAGGTGCAATGCAGCAGCACCAGCGGCGCGGCCACGGGCGGGGCGGGGCGCGGCGCGCTGCCGCGCAGCCAGACCTCGCGCACCCACTCCACCGCCTCGCGCACCTCGTCCAGCGTGGCCATGCCCGTGGACATCAGCAGGGGCAGGCGTGCCTGCGCCGCCTTGCGCAGCAGCGGGCGGTTGGTGATCTCCCCCGAGGGCAGCTTGAGCCGGCGCACGCCAAGCTCGACCAGCTGGTCCACCGCCTGCTCTGAAAACGGCGTGGACATGAACTCGATGCCGCGCTCGCGGCAGCGCGCCGCGACGGCCTGGAACTGCGCATGGCTGAGCTCCAGCGCGCGCAGCATCGCCAGCTGGTCGCTGTGGCCGGTCTGCTGTTTCTGGTAGCTGGCCGTGGCGGCCCCGGGGGTCGCCAGGTCCTCGGCGCGGAAGGTCTGGAACTTGACCGCGTCGGCGCCCGCCGCGGCGGCGGCGTCCACCAGGCCCAGCGCCAGGTCCAGACGGCCGTTGTGGTTGACCCCGGCCTCCGCGATGACGAACACATGGGGCCGGGTCATGGTGACGGAAGTCCTTCGGATGCGGCGCGTTCGGCCTGCGCGAAATCCTCGGCGGTATCGATGTCCACCGAGCGCGATGCGGGCATGATATGGGCGGCCACGCGCACGCTCCACATGCCGTGGCGCGCCGCGTGCCGCAGCGCGGCGCGGCGCCACACATAGATGGAGCCATTGAGCGCCCACACCGGCGGCGCGGCCTGGCGCGTGGCCAGACCGCCGCCCTTGCTGACCAGCACGCTGCCGTCTCCCTGCAGCTCGACCAGGTTGAAATACGGATTGAAGCCGCTGTCGTAGGCGGTGAGCACCAGGCCAGGCTGGTCGGGCTCGTCGGCGCGGCGCAGGCAGGCGTCGAGATCCTGCGGGATGCGCAGCGGCGACGTGGGCTGCAGGTCCACCACCCGCTCGTAGGCGCGCCCCTGTTGGCGTTGCAGGAAGTCGAGCAGATGTTCGATCACCGGCAGCTTGGGGCTGTCGTCGCGCGCCAGCTCCGGCGGGCGCAGGTAGGGCACCTCGGCGCCGGCCTCGCGCGCCACCCGGGCGATGCCCTCGTCGTCGGTGGACACGCACACCGCGTCGATGGCCGGATGCTCCAGCGCGAAGGCGATGCTGTGCGCGATCAGCGGTCGTCCGTGCAGCGGGCGGATGTTCTTGCCCGGCAGGCCCTTGCTGCCGC
>DAIDHU010000149.1 GCA_027451915.1 Thiomonas sp.
CTGGTCTCGGGGCGGGACGGTGGCTCTGGCCTGGGTCTGACCCTGGCGCAGACCTTCATCCAACAGCATCAGGGGACCATCGAGTGCGACAGCCAGCCCGGACACACCGATTTCCGCATCCTGCTTCCTCTGGCCTGAACCAGGCGGGGGGGCGGCGATGAAGCCCATCTGGATCGTCGACGACGATCAATCCATCCGTTTCGTGCTGCAAAAGGCCCTGGAAAAGGCCGAGCTTCCCGTGCGCAGCTTCGCCAGCACCCGCGAGGTGCAGGCGGCGCTGGCCACCGAGCAGCCCCAGGTGCTGGTGTCCGACATCCGCATGCCGGGGGGCAGCGGCATCGCGCTGCTGCAGGAGCTCAAGCGCAGTCAGCCGCATCTGCCGGTGATCATCATGACCGCCTACTCCGATCTGGACAGCGCGGTGTCGGCCTTCCAGAGCGGGGCTTTCGAATACCTCAGCAAGCCCTTCGACGTGGACAAGGCGGTGGACCTGATCCGGCGCGCGGTCGACGAGAGCCTGCGCGAGCAGGGCGCCCAGAGCGCGGGCCTGGAAACGCCCGAGCTGCTCGGCCAGGCGCCGGCCATGCAGGACGTGTTCCGCGCCATCGGCCGCCTGTCCCCGTCGCTGGTGACGGTGCTGATCACCGGCGAGTCCGGCAGCGGCAAGGAGCTGGTCGCCCAGGCCCTGCATCGCCACAGCCCGCGCGCGCAGGGGCCCTTCGTGGCCATCAACACCGCGGCGATTCCGCGCGACCTCCTGGAAAGCGAGCTGTTCGGGCACGAGCGCGGCGCCTTCACCGGCGCCCAGGCCGCGCGCCGCGGACGTTTCGAGCAGGCCGAGGGCGGCACGCTGTTCCTGGACGAGATCGGCGACATGCCCTACGAACTGCAGACCCGGCTGCTGCGGGTGTTGTCGGATGGGCAGTTCTACCGGGTGGGCGGGCATGCGCCGATCCGCGCCAACGTGCGGGTGATCGCGGCCACGCACCAGAACCTGGAGCAAAGGGTGCGCGACGGGCTGTTCCGCGAGGACCTGTTCCATCGGCTCAACGTGATCCGGCTGCGCCTGCCGCCGCTGCGCGAGCGACGCGAGGACATCGAACTGCTGGTGCGGCATTTCCTGCACAAGAGCGCGGCCGAGCTGGGCGTGGAGACCAAGCGCCTGTCGGAGGCCGCGCTGGCCGTGCTGCAGGCCTACCCTTTTCCCGGCAATGTGCGCGAGCTGCAGAACCTGTGCCACTGGCTCACGGTGATGGCGCCGGGCCAGGTCGTCGACGTGAAGGACCTGCCGCCCGAGCTCAGTGGCGGCTCGCAGGCCCCGGCCGCGGTGGCCGCGGTCGCCGCGGTCGCGACCGGCCCGGCCCCGGCGCCCGTCGCCGCCTCCTCAGGCGGCGCGGCACTGCCGGGGTCCGAGGTCGAGCCGGCCGCCGCGCCCAGGCAGGCGGCCTGGGAGTCCGAGCTGGCCGGCGAGGCGCGCTCCATGCTGCAGGCGGGCGCCACGCAGGTCATGGACCAGCTCAGCCAGCGCTTCGAACGCGCGGTGATTCTGGCCGCGCTGGGCGTCACCCACGGCCGGCGCATCGAGGCGGCCCAGCGTCTGGGCATCGGGCGCAACACCATCACCCGCAAGATCCAGGAACTGGGACTGGACGCCTGAGCCCGCGGCCCCGGGGGCTCAGGCGCCGGGCGTGGCCAGTTCCACCCACACCGGCGCGTGGTCGCTGGGGCGCTCGTTCCTGCGTGGCCCCTTGTCGATGGAGCAGGCCCGCACGCGCCCGCGCAGCGCCTGCGAGACCAGCACGTGGTCGATGCGCAGGCCCTGGTTGCGGCGAAAGGCCAGGTTGCGGTAATCCCACCAGCTCCAGCTTTTCTCGGGCTGCTCGAACAGCCGGAAGGCGTCCACCATTCCCAGTTCGAGCAGCTTGCGAAAGTGCGCGCGCTCCTCGTCGGTGCAGTGGATCTTGCCGCGCCAGGCCTCGGGGTCGTAGACGTCGCGGTCCTCGGGCGCCACGTTGAAATCGCCCAGCAGCACCAGCTCGGGATACTGGGCCAGTTGTTGCGCCAGCCAGGTCTCCAGCGCCTGCAGCCACCCCATCTTGTAGGCGAACTTGGCGCTGCCGGGTTCCTGGCCGTTGGGGAAATAGGCCCCCACCACGCGCAGGCCGCCGACGCTGGCGGCGATGAGTCGCGCCTGCGGATCGTCCAGCGCCGGCAGATTGCGCTGCACGTCGCGGGCCGGGGTGCGCGACAGCAGGGCCACGCCGTTGTAGGTGGGCTGCCCGAAGCATTGCGCCTGCCAGCCGGCGGCCAGCAGCTCGGCATGCGGAAAGCGCGCGTCGATCAGCTTGGTCTCCTGCAGCACGACGATGTCCGGTTGCTGCGCTGCCAGCCATTCGAGCAATTGCGGCAGGCGAACGGCCAGGGAGTTGACGTTCCAGGTGGCGAGTTTCATGCGATGGGAGTTCGGAGGATGGCACAGGGGGAGCAGGCAGCTGAATGGCTTGACCTACGACAAGAAAGTTTGAAAGTCAATCCCCTGTTTGTGGAAAAAATGCTGCAGTGTGCTGCAAATTCCACGGAAATCAGTTACGTTTGAGTCCACTTTGGCAAACCCGTCGAAAGGCGGGGACGCAAAGCTTCCGGTCTAAAGGCTGAAAAGCCCATGACAGCGGGGTTGCCGGCGCGGATTCGCGTCGTGACTTCTCAAGCTGTGAATGCATCGGCCGCTCTGGCCAACCGGATGGCAGTTTTGCCACCGTCCGCCCCGAAGGGGGTGGGGTTTCAGGGAGCGACCAGCATGACCAGTTTACAGAACGTACTTCGCACCGCCGTCCTTCCGGTTCTTGCCGCGATGAGC
>DAIDHU010000150.1 GCA_027451915.1 Thiomonas sp.
GCGGCCACAGCTTGTCGGCCTTGGAGGCGCCGTGCGCGAGCACCGCGTACGCCGGCCCGCCGGATGGGCGCGCGGCCGCGAAGGCCTCGCGGATTCCATAGCGCAGCGGGCGCGACGCGTCCGTGTCGAACACGGCCTGCGCGAGGCCTTTGGCGGGCGCCCGCCTGGCGCTGGCGACTCGCCCTCGCCCTATGCCGTGCTCGCGCACGGCGCCTCCAAGCCGGAAAAGCTCTGGCCACAGGACCACTGGCGCGCGCTGGGCGAATGCCTGCTGGGCCGGGGCCTGCGCCTGGTGCTGCCCTGGGGCAGCGAGGACGAGAAGGCCCGCGCCCAGGCCCTGATCGCAGCCTGGCCCCCCGGCGCGGCGAGCCTGGCTGCGCGAGGCGGCCTGACCGACATGGCGTGGCTGCTCGCCGGCGCCAGCCTGGTGGTGGGCGTGGACAGCGGCTTCAGCCACCTGGCGGCCGCGCTGGCGCGCCCGCTGCTGATGCTGTTCACGAGCACCGGCCCGGAGCTGTTCAGCCCCGAGCTGAGCAGCCTGAGTGTCACCCTCGGAGGCCACGGGCAGGTGCCGTCCGCCGCGCTGGCCTGCGACGCGGCGCTGGGTCTGCTGCGCGCCCACGCGGACCCGCAGACGCAAACCGCCTAAGATTGCATATTCCTTTCTTGCCGCACCCTCCTACCCTGGTACGACGCCCATGCCCTTCGCCGTCAAACCCTACGTGTCCGAAGCCACGCGTTTCCTGCAGGAGCTGAAATCCCAGCGCCCCGAGCTCGAGTCCGAGCAGAAGGCCGGGCGCTCGCTGCTGTGGGACCGTCCGCAGGACCCTCAGCTGCGCGCCGGATTCGACGCCGCCCGCGTGCGCCAGAAGGCCTACGTGTACGGCATCGACTGAAAGCCGGAGCAAGCCCGGTGTCCAGCGCGATGGCCGATTCCGGCGCGCCCGAGCAGGCGCTGGCGACGGCCGCGGACTCGTTGCCGCAGACCGTCGACGGCCTGGCGGTGGCCCGGCTGTACGGACAGCCCCTGTTCGAGCTGCCGCAGGACCTGTACATCCCCCCCGATGCGCTGGAAGTCTTCCTCGAGGCCTTCGAGGGGCCGCTGGACCTGCTGCTCTACCTGATCCGGCGCCAGGATTTCAACATCCTGGACATTCCGCTGGCCCAGGTCACGCGCCAGTACCTGGACTACGTGGAGCAGATCCGGCGCACCAACCTGGAGCTGGCCGCCGACTACCTGCTGATGGCGGCCATGCTCATCGAGATCAAGTCGCGCATGCTGCTGCCGCGCCCCCCGGCGGCCGACGGCGGAGAACCCGAGGATCCGCGCGCCGAGCTGGTGCGGCGCCTGCTCGAGTACGAGCGCATGAAACTGGCGGCCCAGCAGCTCAACGCGCTGCCCCAGGCCGGGCGCGACTTCTGGCGCGTGCAGGTGGCGGTGGAGCGCACGCCTCGCTCGCTGCTGCTCGAACTCGGAGTCGAGGAACTGCGCAGCGCCTGGGCCGACGTGCTGCGGCGCGCGCGCCTGAACGCCCATCACACCATCGGGCGCGAGCAGATTTCCATGCGCGAGGTGATGAGCGGCGTGCTGCGGCGCCTGCAGGACCG
>DAIDHU010000151.1 GCA_027451915.1 Thiomonas sp.
CGAACACAGGCCGTAGGTCGGCTTGATGCCGGTGACCCCGCAGAAGGCCGCCGGCTGGCGGATCGAGCCCCCGGTATCGCTGCCGGTGGCCGCCGGCACCAGGCGCGCCGCCACGGCGGCGGCCGAGCCGCCGGAGGAGCCGCCCGGTACCGCGCGGCTGTCCCAGGGGTTGCGCACCGCGCCGTGGGCCGAGTTCTCGTTGGCCGAGCCCATCGCGAACTCGTCCATGTTGGTCTTGCCAAGGCACACCGCGCCGGCCTCGCGCAGGCGCGCCACCACGGTGGCGTCGAAGGGGCTGCGGTAGCCCTCCAGCATGCGCGAGCCGGCGGTGGAGGGCATGTCGCGGGTGACGAACACGTCCTTGTGGGCCAGGGGCAGGCCCAGCAGCGCGGAGGTCGCGCCGCCGGCGCGCGCGGCGTCGGCGGCCCGTGCGGCCTGCAGCGCGCCCTCGGCGTCCACGTGCAGGAAAGCGCCCAGCGCGGCCTGGCGCTCGATGCGCGCCAGGTGCTCGCCCACCAGTTCCACGCTGGATGCGCGCCCTTCGCGCAGCTCCCGGGCCTGGGAGCGCAGGTCCTGCTCGGCCAGCGCGCTCATTCCACCACCCTCGGCACGATGAACATTCCGTCCTGCGCGGCGGCGGCGTTGGATAGCGCCGCCTCGCGCAGCCGGGCCTCGGGCGCTCGCGCCGCATCCTCGCGCAGGCGCAGTGGAAGTTCGCCCAGCACCGCCAGCGGATGGGCCAGGGGCTCCACGCCGGAGGTGTCCACGGCGCGCATCGGCTCCACCACCTGGGTGAAAAAGGCGTTGATCTGTTCGAGCATCTCGGCCTGTTCGGCCGTGTCCAGGCGCAGTCTTGCGAGGCTGGCGATGCGTTGGATGTCGCTGGATTGCAGGGGCATGGCCGGTTTCGACGCGTCCGCGGCGTTTCGCGCGCAGCGGGCAAAAGAGGCCATTGTACGGCCCGTCATCCGGTAACATGTCTGGATTCCCGAAGCTCGATTTGCCGCGTCGAGTTGTCGGATCCGTTGCTTATTAACGACGTATTGCCGCCCATTTCGCCATGTTCGGACTCTTTCGCCGGTACTTCTCGACCGATCTGGCCATCGACCTCGGGACCGCCAACACGCTGATCTACGTACGCGGCAAGGGCATCGTGCTCGACGAGCCCTCGGTGGTCGCCATCCGCCATGAAGGCGGGCCCAATGGCAAGAAGACCATCCAGGCCGTGGGGCGCGAGGCCAAGGCCATGCTGGGCCGCGTGCCCGGCAACATCGAGGCCATCCGCCCGATGAAGGACGGCGTGATCGCGGATTTCACGGTCACCGAGCAGATGCTCAAGCAGTTCATCAAGATGGTCCACGAGACCACGCTGTTCAAGCCTTCCCCCCGCATCATCATCTGCGTGCCCTGCGGTTCCACCCAGGTGGAGCGCCGAGCCATCCGCGAATCGGCCCTCGGCGCCGGCGCCAGCGAGGTCTACCTGATCGAGGAACCCATGGCCGCGGCCATCGGCTCCGGGCTGCCGGTCAGCGAGGCCAGCGGCTCCATGGTGGTGGACATCGGCGGCGGCACCACCGAGGTGGGGGTGATCTCCCTCGGCGGCATGGTCTACAAGGGCAGCGTGCGCGTGGGCGGGGACAAGTTCGACGAAGCCATCCTGAACTACATCCGGCGCAATTACGGCATGCTGGTGGGCGAGCCCACGGCGGAGGCGATCAAGAAGGAAATCGGCTCGGCCTTCCCCGGCTCCGAGGTGCGGGAGATGGAAGTCAAGGGCCGCAACCTCTCGGAAGGGGTGCCGCGCAGTTTCACGATTTCCAGCAATGAAATCCTGGAAGCGCTCACCGACCCCATCAACCACATTGTCTCGGCGGTGAAGAACGCGCTGGAACAGACGCCGCCGGAACTGGGCGCCGACATCGCCGAGCGCGGCATGATGCTCACCGGCGGCGGCGCGCTGCTGCGCGACCTGGACCGGCTGCTGGCCGAGGAGACCGGGCTGCCCGTGCTGGTCGCCGAGGACCCCCTGACCTGCGTGGCCCGCGGCTGCGGCATGGCGCTGGAGCGCATGGACCGGCTGGGCACGATTTTCACTTCGGAGTAAGACTCGCACGGGGCACGCCCCGTGCAGGCGCATCACGCGATGGCTTTCGCAACCCTGGAGCGCTCCCCGCCGCCGTTTTTCCGGCAAGGACCGTCGGCGGCTGCCCGGCTTGTGTTCTACGCGGCGCTGTCGCTGCTGGCCATGGCGCTGGACGCTCGCTGGCACCTGCTGGGGCCGCTGCGCCTGGGCATCGACGTCTCCCTCACGCCAGTGGTGCAGATGGCGCGCAGCCCCTGGCTGGCCTGGAGCGCGCTGAGCAGCCGCGCCGAATCCCTGAACCGCGCGCAGGCCGAGCTGGCCCTGGCGCAAAAGCGCAACCTGGAGCTGGCGCTGCAGGCCCAGCGCGAAGGCGATCTGGAACGCCAGAACGCGCTGCTGCGCCAATTGCTGCAACTGCGAGCGGCCGTGCCGGTGCATGCGACCGCCGCGCAGGTCGTCGCGCAGGCTCGCGACCCCTTCTCGCGCAAGCTGCTGCTGGATCGCGGCGCCGCCGCCGGCATCGAGCCCGGCTCCCCGGTGATCGACGCCCACGGTCTGCTGGGCCAGGTGACCATGCTCTCCCCCCTGGGCGCGCAGGTCACGCTGATCACCGACCGCGACTCGGCCGTGCCGGTGGAAGTGGCGCGCAACCGCGCGCGCGGCGTGCTGGTGGGCGACGCCGGCACCAGCGCGGGCGGCCTGCAATTGCTGTGGCAGGCCAACGACGGCGACCTGCGCACGGGCGATGTGCTGGTCACCAGCGGGCTCGACGGGGTCTATCCCGCGGGCCTGGCGGTGGCGCGCATCATCAAGGTCACGCGCGAGCCCGATTCGGCCTTCGCCCGCGTGCTGTGCGCGCCGCTGGCGCAGGTCGACGCGGGTCGCTATGTGCTCGTGCTCACCCCGCAGCGCCCGCTGGCGCCGGCGCCCAAGGTGCCCGCCACGCCGGCGCGCCGGCGATGAGCGCGGCGGGCGGGGGGCGGGCATGAATTCCCTGCGCGGGCCGCGTCCGCCGCGCTCATCGCCGGCTGAAGCCAGTTCCCGTGGCGAGGTGCTGCTGCTGGCGGTGCGGCCCTGGTTCATCTGGTTCACCCTGGCGGCCGCGCTGGTGGTCGAGTCCATGCCCGTGGGACGGCGCCCCTGGCTGCCCGATCTGCTGGCCATGACCCTGGTGTTCTGGGTCGTGCACCAGCCCCGCCGGGTGGGCATCGGCGCCGGTTTCGTGTTCGGCCTGCTGATCGACGCCCAGCACGCGGCGCTTCTGGGCGAGCATGCGCTGGCCTACAGCCTGCTGGCCTTTTTCGCCGTCATGCTGCATCGCCGCCTGTTGTGGTTCTCGCTGCATCAGCAGGCGCTGCAGATCCTGCCCCTGTTCGCGGCCGCGCGCCTGCTCGAGTTCCTCGTGGCCATGATGGCCGGCGGCTCGCCGCCGGGCCTGAGCTACGCGGTGGCGCCGCTGCTGCAGGCGGCGTTGTGGCCCCTGCTGAGCTGGCTCTTGCTGGCCCCGCAGCGGCGCGCGCCCGCCCCCGACGAGAATCGGCCGCTGTGAACAGTCCGGAATTGAAGAACGTCGGGCGCGAACTGCTGCGCTTCCGGCGCCGGCTGCTGCTTGCCGTGGGCGGCGTGGTGCTGGCCTTCGGGCTGCTCATCGGACGCTGGCTGTGGCTGCAGGTGCTGCGCCACCGTCAATACTCGCTGCAGGCGCGGGACAATCGCGTGGCCATCGTTCCGGTGCAACCATCGCGGGGGCTGATCGTCGACCGCAACGGCATCGTGCTGGCCGACAATTTCGCCGCCTACACCCTGGAGATCACGCCCAGCAAGACCGTAGGCCTGGCCGCCACCATCGCCGCGCTGCGCGAGGTGGTGCCGATCTCCCCGCATGACGAGCGCCGCTTCCACGCGCTGCTGGCGCAGGAGCGCAGCTTCGAGTCCATTCCCATCCGCAGCCGGCTGAGCGATGCCGAGGTTGCGCGCTTCGTGGCGCAGCGCTTTCGCTTTCCCGGCGTGCAGGTGCACGCCAGGCTGTTCCGCTCCTACCCCCTGGGCTCCCTGGGCTGCCATGTGATCGGGATGGTCGGGCGCATCAACGCCAGCGAACAGCAGCAACTGCAGGACTCCGACCAGGCCGCGAACTACCAGGGGGCCGACCACATCGGCAAGACCGGGGTGGAGCTGGGCTGGGAGCGGCAGCTGCACGGCACCATCGGCTTCGACGAGGTGGAGGTGAACGTCGCCGGCAAGCCGGTGCGCAAGCTGCGCAGCAAGCCTCCGGTGCCCGGCAGCACCCTGGTGCTGTCGCTGGACGCGCGCATGCAAAAGCTGGCCGAGGACCTGTACGGCGACCGCAGCGGGGCCTGCGTGGCGATGGACCCGCGCTCCGGCGAGGTGCTGGTCATGGCCTCCATGCCCACCTTCGACCCCAACCTGTTCGTCGAGGGCATCGATCCCCAGAACTGGAACCAGCTCAACACCGACCCCCGCCGCCCCCTGCTCGACCGTGTGCTGCGCGGCACCTTCCCGCCGGGCTCCACCTACAAGCCCTACCTGGCCATGGGTGCGCTCAGCCTGGGGCTGCGCACAGCCAGCTACACCCTGAACGACCCGGGCTTTTTCATGCTCGGGCACCACAGGTTCCGCGACGACGTGCCGGGGGGCCACGGCAAGGTGGACATGCACAAGGCCATCGAAGTGTCCTGCGACACGTATTTCTACATGGTGGCCAACGACTGGGGCGTGGATGGCATGCACGACTGGACGCGCCACTTCGGATTCGGGCGCCTCAGCGGGGTGGACCTGCCCGGTGAGGTGCGCGGCATCCTGCCCTCCAAGGCCTGGAAAAAGCGCGCCTTCAAGACCCCCGCGCTGCAGCGCTGGTATGCCGGCGAGACCATCAGCCTGGGCATCGGCCAGGGCTACAACAGCTTCACGCCCATCCAGCTGGCCAACGCGCTGGCCACCTTGGCCAACGGGGGCACGCGATTCAAGCCCCGGGTGGTCCGCATGGTGGAGGACATGAGCACGCACCGTTTCGTGGCCACCCCGGTGGAGGTCGCCGAGCGCCTGCGCCTGGACCCCGGCTATTGGCAGGTGGTGCACGACGGCATGGTGGCGGTGAACTCGGGCAAGCAGGGCACGGCCTACGCGGTGTTCAAGGACGCTCCCTACACCAGCGCGGGCAAGACCGGAACCGCGCAGGTGTTCACGGTGGGACAGCACCAGCACTACGACGCCGCCGACCTCGCGCGCCACCTGCTCGACCACGCGCTCTACACGGTGTGGGCCCCGGCCGACAACCCGACCATCTGCGTGGCACTGATCGTCGAGCACGCGGGCTGGGGCGCCAGTGCCGCCGAGCCCATCGCGCGCAAGCTGATCGACTACCACCTGCTGGGCACCTTGCCCAGCGACGAGGAGATCCAGAAGATCTCGGGGCGCAAGCCCAC
>DAIDHU010000152.1 GCA_027451915.1 Thiomonas sp.
CTTCCTGGGCAATGTCGAGGTGATCAGCGCGGTGGCCGAACTGCTGGCCGACTACGCGCAGCTGCCCCTGGTGACCTACGTGGGCAACCTGCAGGCGCTGGAGGAATCCCAGGTCGAGGAATACATCAAGGCCATGCAGGAGCTGGTGCTGCCGCAGACCCGCGTGCTCTGCGGAAACATCACGGCGCTGAGCCAGTTCCTGTTTCCCGAGGTCGAGCGCGAGCAGCCGCCGACCCCCGACGTGCTGATGCAGCAGGCCCAGTCCATGGGCGTGCAGTATCTGCTGGTCAGCGGCGTGCTGGTGCCCGAGAACCACGTCGAGAACGTGCTGCTGAGTCCGCGGCGTCAATTGCTGCGCGAGCGCTTCGAGATGTTCGACGCCGGCTTCTCCGGCGCCGGAGACACCCTCTCGGCGGCCGTGGCGTCGTTGCTGGGCACCGGTGCCAAGCTCGACCAGGCGGTGCACGAGGCCCTGGAATTTCTCGACCAGAGCCTGGATTTCGCCTACCGCCCCGGCATGGGCAATCTGGTGCCCGACCGCTTTTTCTGGGCCCAGACCGGTCCGGAAGGCGAGGGCGATTCGATTTCCCCGGTGGGCCTGCAATAGCCGCTGTCCGGTTTGCGGCCCCTGATCTTGTTGCGACGCAGCACGCCGTGGCGGCGTGCGCGCCACCCCGCCGTCCCACGTCCATGTCCGCTCCTGTCACCAACCAGTCCCTGTTCGAGCGCGCTCAGCGCAGCATCCCCGGCGGCGTGAATTCGCCCGTGCGGGCCTTTCGCCAGGTTGGCGGGGTGCCCTGCTTCATCGACCGTGCGCAGGGCCCCTACATGTTCGATGCCGAGGGCCGGCGCTACATCGACTACATCGGCTCCTGGGGGCCGATGATCGCCGGACATGCCCATCCCGAGGTGATCGAGGCCGTGCAGCGCGCGGCCACGCGTTCGCTGTCCTTCGGCGCCCCCACCGCGGACGAGATCGAGATCGCGGAAGCCCTGCGTGAGATCATGCCGGCCGTGGAGATGGTGCGCCTCGTGTCCAGCGGCACCGAGGCGGCCATGAGCGCGCTGCGCCTGGCGCGCGGCTTCACCGGGCGGGACGCCATCGTCAAGTTCGAGGGCTGCTACCACGGTCACGCCGACAGCCTGCTGGTCAAGGCCGGCTCGGGGCTGCTGACCTTCGGCAACCCCAGTTCGGCCGGTGTTCCGGCGGACGTGGCGGCCCATACCCTGGTGCTGGAATACAACAACATCGCGCAGGTCGAGCAACTCTTCGCCAGGGAAGGCTCGAAGATCGCTTGCGTGATCGTCGAGCCGATCGCGGGCAACATGAACTTCGTACGGGGCCACGCCCAGTGGCACCGGCGCCTGCGCGAGCTGTGCACCGAGCATGGCGCGCTGCTGGTGTGGGACGAGGTCATGACCGGTTTTCGGGTGGCGCTGGGCGGCGCGCAGCAGCTCTACGGCATCCGCCCCGACCTGGTGGTGCTGGGCAAGGTCATCGGCGGCGGCATGCCCATGGCCGCCTTCGGCGGTCGCGCCGAGGTCATGCAGCGCCTGTCTCCCCTGGGCCCCGTCTACCAGGCCGGCACGCTGTCGGGCAATCCGGTGGCCGTGGCCGCCGGCCTGGCGCAGTTGCGCATCGTGCGCCGCCCCGGCTTCTACGACGCCCTGGGAGCCGCCACGCGGCGCCTGATGCAGGGCCTGGAGCGTGCCGCCCAGCATCGCGGCGTGAACCTGCGCACCGACTGCGAGGGCGGGATGTTCGGCTTTTACTTCGCCGATGCGCTGCCTTCGAGCTACGCCGACGTCGCGCGCGCCGACCTGGAGGCCTTCAAGGTCTTCTTTCATGCGATGCTCGAGCGCGGCGTGTACCTGGCCCCGAGCATGTTCGAGGCCGGTTTTGTCTCCAGCGCCCACGACGACTCGGTGATCGAGGCCACCCTGAACGCCGCCGACGCCGCTCTCGCCGTGCTTGCCAAGGGTTGAGCAAGAGGGCCCGGCCGGCCGGGTTCGCCGCGCCGGGCGACGTGCTCAGCGGGGGATCTGGGCGTCGCGCGCGCGCGACGCGATGGTGTAGCTGCGGCGGTCGATGTAGGGGCCGTAGAGGTGGTGCTGGAAAAAATGCGGCGCCGGCAGCATCACCGCCAGGCGCGCGGCCTGCAGCGGCGACAGGCCCGAGGCCGGGATATGGAAGTACTGCTGCGCCGCGGCCTGCGCGCCGTACACGCCGTCGCCCCATTCGACGCTGTTCAGGTACATCTCCAGGATGCGGCGCTTGTCCAGCAAAAGCTCGAGCATGCCCGTGATCACGAGCTCCTGGCCCTTGCGCAGGTAGCTGCGCTCGGGCGACAGGAACAGATTCTTGGCCAGTTGCTGGGTGATCGTGGAGCCGCCGACGATGCGGTGGTCGCGCTCCACGCGGCGCGAGTGGTCACGGATCCACGCCTCGCGCAGTGCCTTCCAGTCCACGCCCGGGTTGTGCAGGAAGGTGGCGTCCTCGGAGGCCACCACGGCGCGCTTGATCCAGGGGCTCAGGCGCTCGTAGGGCACCCAGGCATGGTGCCACTCCACGTTTTCCCGGCCGTGCAGCATGCGCAGTTGCGCGGCGCGCATGAAGGCGGTGTCGCGCACCGGCAGCACCGCCCACAGCGCGATGCGCAGCGCGAAATACGACTGCAGCACCAGCAGCGAGCACAAGGCCAGCAACAGCAGCCGGCCCAGCGGCTGTCGTTTTCGCGGCGCGCGTCGCGCCGAGGGGTTCGCGGGCATGACGGGGGTCTCGGGTCTGCTCAGGAAGCGCCGGCCTGCGCGTCGAGCTCCGCGCGCAACTCACGCAGTACGGGCTCGGTGCGCACGCGCAGCCCGCGCCACAGGGCGAAGCTCTCGGCGGCCTGTTCCACCAGCATGCCCAGACCGTCGTGGGCGCGGGCGCCGGCCTCGCGCGCCAGCAGCACGAAGGGGGTGGGTCGAGCCCCGTACATCATGTCGTAGGCCAGCGCGCCGGACTGCAGCACCCCGGGGGGCAACTGCGGCAGCCCGCCTCCCAGCGAGCCGGCGGTGGCGTGGATCACCAGCGCATGCCCGCCGCCCGGGGCGGCGCTGGCGCGCAGCACGCAGCCCCGCTCGCCGGCCTTCGCGGCGTGACGCTGCACCAGTTGCCGCGCGCGCTCCGGGCTGCGGTTCCAGACCTCCACCCGGGATGCGCCCGCGTCCAGCAGGGCGCCCAGCACCCCGCTCGCGGCGCCCCCGGCGCCCAGCAGCAGCACATCGAGCCCCCGCAGCGCCGCCTGCGGCTCGCGCCCGAGC
>DAIDHU010000153.1 GCA_027451915.1 Thiomonas sp.
GCCGGTCGGTCGGCGTGGCCCACGGCAGGCTGTCCAGCGGCAGGCGCCAGCCCATCGCCGAGTCGCCCGGAACCAAGTACATGCGAGCGTCGCGGAACAGCCACGGCCCGGACACCCATTGCGGCCCGCGCAAGCCGGGGCCGGCCGCCTCGCGCCGCAGCGGCAGCGCGTAGCCCACCACACTGCGCAGGCCGCGCCCGAAAACCCTGCGCAGGCGCTCGCGCTCGAGTTCGTCGTCGAGCCTGGCGTCGAAAGGGTCCACGTTGACAGGCAGCCGGCGCTCGCGCCACAGGTAGTACCAGGTGTCCTCGTAGCCCTCGCACACGTGCGCCGGCTCCACGCCCAGGGCGTCGACCAGGGCCAGCATGAACATGCGCGCCTGGTCGGTGCCGCTTGCGCCCGGCTGGCGCTCGTCGGCGAACAGCGAGGGGTCGTGCCAGCAGGGCTGGCCGTCGCGGCGCCAGAAGGCCGACAGTGCCCAGCGTGGCAGCTGTTCCCCCGGGTACCACTTGCCCTGGCCGAAGTGCAGGAAGCCTCCGGGACCATAGCGCCTGGCCAGGCGCTCGATCAGGGCGCCGGCATAGCCCCGCTTGCTGGGGCCCAGCGCCTCGGTGTTCCACTCCGCGGCGTCGCGGTCGACCGTGGCCACGAAGGTCGGCTCGCCGCCCTGGGTCAGGCGCACGTCGCCGTCGAGCAAGGCGCGGTCCACGCTTGCGCCCAGGTCCAGCACGGCCTGCCATTGCGCCTCGGTGTAGGGCCGGGTCACCCTCGGGGACTCGAGCAGGCGCACCACGCTCATGGTGTGCTCGAGCTCGACCTCGCATTCGTCGAGCAGCCCCTCCACCGGCGCGGCCGACGCCGGGTGCGGAGTGCACGCCAGCGGAATATGCCCCTCGCCGGCGAGCAGCCCGGAGGTCGGATCCAGTCCGATCCACCCCGCCCCGGGAAGATAGACCTCGCACCAGGCGTGCAGGTCGGTGAAGTCCCTCTCGGCGCCGCCGGGGCCATCCAGGGCCTTGACGTCGGGCACGAGCTGGATCAGGTACCCCGACACGAATCGGGCCGCCAGCCCCAGATGGCGCAGCGCCTGCACCAGCAGCCAGCCGGTGTCCCGGCACGAACCCGAGCCCAGTTCCAGCGTGCGCTCGGGCGTCTGCACACCAGGCTCCATGCGGATCACGTAGCCGATGTCATGCTGCAGGCGCTGGTTGAGCTCCACCAGGAAATCCACGATGCGCCGCGGGCGGCGATCGATGCTGTCGAGCAGGCGCCGCAACCGTGGCGTCAGCGGCCCGGCGGCCAGGTACGGCGCCAGGTCCGCCTTGAGCTGCTCGTCATAGACGAAGGGATAGCGCTCGGCGCCGGGCTCGAGGAAAAAGTCGAAGGGGTTGTACACCGCCATCTCGGCCACCAGATCCACGGTGACCTCGAGGGAGCTGGCCTTGTCGGGAAAGCTGACCCTCGCCTGGTAGTTGGAGAAGGGGTCCTGCTGCCAGTTGATGAAATGCCCGGCCGGCTCGATGCGCTGGCTGTACGACAGGATCGGGGTCCGCGCGTGGGGCGCCGGGCGCAGGCGCACGACATGCGGGGAAAGATGCACCGCGCGGTCGAAGCGATAGCGCGTGACATGGTTGAGGGCTACGTGGATGGACATGCGGCACCTGGGCGCGAGAGGGAGCGGGGGATGGCGGAGAGCACGACGTCGAGAGTCCCGGCGACCGGCGCGGTCTCAGGCGGCGAGGAAGTCCTGGCTGATGGCGCTGCCCAGCTCGTTGATGCGGCCCAGGAAATCGGTCAGGTACGCATGCAGCCCGAGGGACATGATGTCCTCGATGCGCCCGAACTGCAGCTGGGCGTTGAGCAGCCCGGCGCGGCGCAGCGTCTCGGCCGATTGCGGGTTGGCCACCCTGGCCAGATTGCCCACGATCTCCGACATGCACGCGGCCAGGGATCGCGGCATGTTGGCGCGCAGGATCAGCAACTCGGCGACCCGCTCGGGCGTGATCGCCTCGCGGTAGGTCTTGCGGTACACCTCGAAGCCCGATACCGAGCGAAGCACCCCGGCCCAGTGGTAGAAATCCTGCTCCTGGCCGCGGTTGCCGACCGTGCCGTGGAAGTCGGAGCTGCGGGCGTGGAAGTGGTGGAAGTCCTGCTCCTGGCCGCGATGGCCGACCGTGCCGTGCAAGTCCGAGCCGCGGGCGTGGAATTTGACGTCGAGCAGCCGCGCCGTGTTGTCGGCGCGTTCGAGCAGGGTGCCGATGCGCAGGAAGTGGAAGGCCTCGTCACGCAGCATCGTGCCCGACGTGACGCCGCGAAGCAGATGGGAGCGGTGCTTGACCCACTCGAACAGCACGCTGGGATCCTGCCGGATCAGCGGCTCGGAGGCCAGGCGCTGGAGCTCCAGCCAGGTCTGGTTGACCGTCTCCCACGCCTCGGTGGTGATGGCGCCGCGCACGGCGCGGGCGTTCTCGCGCGCCGCGCGCAGGCAGCTGCAGATGGACGACGGGTTGGCGCTGTCGCGGACCATGAACTCCAGCACCTTGTCGGCGTTGACATCTCCATGGCGGGCGGCGAAGTCGGCGCTGAGCTCGGAGATCCCCAGTACGCCGGCCCAGCCGTCGACGGCGGCCTCGGCCGACGGCTGCAGCAGCGCCGACTGCACGTGCACGTCGAGCATGCGGGCGGTGTTTTCGGCGCGCTCGGTGTAGCGCGCCATCCAGAACAGGTGATCGGCGGTTCGGCTGAGCATGGCAAGGCTTCCGGTGGACGATTCACGCGCGAGGCGGCTGCGAGGGCGAGGCACTCATCGCTCGAGCACCCAGGTGTCCTTGGTGCCGCCGCCCTGAGAAGAGTTGACGACCAGCGAGCCCTCGGTCAGCGCCACGCGAGTCAGGCCTCCGGGGGCGATGGACACCGTCTTGCCCGACAGGACGAAGGGCCGCAGGTCGATGTGCCTGGGCGCGATTCCCGCCTCGACATAGGTGGGGCAGGTCGACAAGGCCAGCGTGGGCTGGGCGATGTAGTGCTCCGGCCTGGCGCGCAGCATGTCGGCGAAGTCGGCCAGTTGCGCCTTCGTCGCCGCCGGCCCGACGAGCATGCCGTAGCCGCCCGCGCCATGCACTTCCTTGACCACCAGCTCGGGCAGGTGATCCAGCACATACCGGAGGCTTTGGGGATCCCGGCACAGGTAGGTGTGCACGTTGCGCAACAGGGGCTTTTCCCCGAGGTAGAACTCCACCATCGCGGGCACATAGGGGTAGATCGATTTGTCGTCGGCCACCCCGGTGCCCACGGCGTTGGCCAGGCTCACGTTGCCGGCACGATACGCGGCCATCAGACCGGCGCAGCCCAGCGCCGAGTCGGCCCGGAACGCCGCCGGGTCGATGAAGTCGTCGTCGATGCGCCGGTAGATCACGTCCACGCGCTGCGGGCCCTGCGTGGTGCGCATGAACACGAAGCCGTCGCGCACGAACAGATCCTGGCCCTCGACCAGCTCGACGCCCATCTGCTGCGCCAGGAAGGCATGCTCGAAATACGCCGAGTTGTACATGCCGGGCGT
>DAIDHU010000154.1 GCA_027451915.1 Thiomonas sp.
GTCCTTGGCGAACACCGGGAACTGGGTCAGGAACGCGACGCCGTAGAACCACATCCAGGAAATCGCCAGCAGCGCCTGCAGCAGCACCGGATCGCGCGCGGCCAGGCCCAGGTTGCGCAGGGTTTGCGTCCACGGATTCCAACGCACACGCAACCCCGGTTCCAGCGCGGGCGTGGCCGGAATGCGCCGGGACGCCATCCACCCCGCCAGCGCCACCAGCAGGCAGGCCAGTCCGACGAGCAACGGGCCTTCGCGCAGGCTCATCAGCAGGCCGCCGACCAGGTTTCCCAGCAGGATGGCGACGAAGGTGCCCATCTCGGTCATGCCATTGCCCCCGGTGAGCTCCGCATCGTCCAGGTGTTGAGGCAGATACGCGTACTTGGCCGGCCCGAACAACGTGGAATGCAGCCCCATGCCGAAGGTGCACACCAGCAGTGCAGCGAGGTTGCCGGCCAGGAATCCCCACAGCGCCAGCGCCATGATGGCGATCTCCAGCACCTTGACCCGGCGCATCAAGCGCTCCTTGGGCCATTTGTCCGACAACTGGCCGCTGGTGGCGGAGAACAGCACGAAGGGAAGTATGTACAGCGCAGCGATCAGGTTCACCATCAAGCCCGGCGACAGGGCATGCAAGGCCTGCGCACGGTAGGTCACCATGACCGTGAAGCCGAACTTGAACAGGTTGTCGTTCGCCGCGCCGCCGAACTGGGTCCAGAAGAACGGCGCGAAACGGCGCTGGCGCAGCAGCGCGAACTGGTTGGGACGGGTCCCGGTGGATGCGGTCATGGGGTGCAGGCGAAACTCGGCAGCCGGCATGATGGCACAAGCCGCGACGGCCTCCCTACACTGACATCGTGAACCAAGCCACCCACCGCGCCCCTGCGCACGGTACTTCGCCCGATTCCTGGCGCCTGTTTTTCGCGCTGGATCCGTCACCGGCACTGCGCCGGCGCCTGAGCGCGCATGCCGCATGCTGGCGCTGGAACGAACGCAGCCGCCCGGTGGCGCAGCACAAGTTGCACCTCACATTGCTGTTCCTGCCGAGGGTCGACCCCGCGAACCTGCCGGCCTTGCTGCGACTGGGCGCCAGCGCGGCGTCGGCCCACCGGGGCTGCCTGCTGCGCCTGGACCATGCCGAAGTCTGGCCCGGGGGCATCGCCCACCTGGCGCCCTCCACGGTACCCGCGCAGTTGCAGGCCCTGCACGACGCCTTGCTGCGAGGCGCCCGCGACCTGCACGTGGGCTGCGACTCGCGTGCCTGGCACCCGCACCTGACACTGGCCAGGCGCGCCGAGCCGGAACAGGCCCCGCGGAGCTTCGACGCCCTGCGCTGGCAGGTTCGCGGCCTGTCATTGCAACGCTCGGTGCTGGGCAGCGGGCGCTACGAGCGTCTCGGGCAATGGCTGCTGAGCGGCGCAGCTGAGCTGTAAAGCTTCACACCTCGGCCGCGGACAACCCGTCGGGGTCGAACTCGAACAAGCGCACCGCCCCCAGCCCTCCCAGCGCGGCCACGGCGGCACGGTAACCCGCGCGAGCGGGTAGCGCCTCGACCTCGAGTTCGCGCCCGCCTGCGCTCAGGCGCATGCGCGCGGTGTCGAAGCCCACGTGCAGCGTGCGGGGCTCGAGGTTCAAGCCCAGGCCCAGCGCCTTCAGGCAGGCTTCCTTGCGCGTCCAGCATGCCACGAAAGGCTGGGCCCGTTCGCCTTCCGGCAAGACCCCGAGCTGCTCGAGCTCGGCTTCGCACAGCACCGCGGATGCCAGCTCTTCTCCGGGCAGGTCGTCGCGCACGGCCTCGATATCCACGCCGAGTTCACCCGCCACTCCGAGCGCCAGCAGGGCCATGTCCTTGCTGTGGCTGAGATTGAAATACCGATCCTGCGGCGCCTGCAGCAGGCGTGGCTTGCCGAGCTCCTGCTCGACGAAGTCCAGCGCGGCGGGATCACGCCCCAGGTAGACCCCGAGGATCGCACGCAGCGCGACGTGCGCATGCACATAGCGCCGCGCATCGTCCGCGTACACGAAACGGCGGGCTCGCTCGAGCTCACGCGCGTCGAGCCACCCGGAAGGCCCAGCGGCTGGCGCGGCCAGGTCGATGCTCCAGACATGCACGTCACGCCCTTCGGGCCACGCATGGGGGCCCGGCACGCGCAGCGCGCCTGCGGCACCCGGCTCGGGCAACGCACGGACAGCCATGGGAGCACGGCTCACCGACATGGATAGCTCCTCCTGCGATTGCATCGCTTGTCTTTTTATTGCACTACCACGCTGCCCTGCTGATGAAAGGGCACCCGAAGCAGCGTGTCTCCGATCTCGGCGCCGCCATCGAGCACGTAGTGCACGGTCCCGTCCGGCGGCAGCGTGGCCAGCACCGCCAGCAAGGCCTGGCCGTCGATGTCCACGCTCACCGGAACATCGGCCTGCCCGTGCGCCGGCAGGTCCAGCTCCGCCGTGCTGTGCCCGGTGGCCGTTGCCGTGCCGTTGAAACTGCAGCGGAACCGGATGTCGTTCAAGGCCAGCTTCCAGGCACCAGGATTTTGCACCCGGAGCACAAGATTCACCCTGGCTTCGTGGCCCCGCCAGGACACCCCGCGCACCGCGACGATG
Organism: Thiomonas sp.; assembly: GCA_027451915.1. GTDB lineage: Bacteria > Pseudomonadota > Gammaproteobacteria > Burkholderiales > Burkholderiaceae_C > Thiomonas_A. Next base: position 2,605 of record DAIDHU010000154.1, read on the forward strand.
CGCACCCGCGGGGCGGACGCGGGCTCCGGGGCGGAAGTCGCGGCGGCTGGTGCGGACTGTGCCCGGGCGACCGGCGGCACGCCTGGCAGCGCGCAGCCCAGCGCCAGCCCGAGCATGGCCACCCAAGCGCTGGCGCCGAGCCGCTGCCGTGCCCGGTCAATCCTCGGCATCGAAGCCCACCAGCGTGAACAAATCGAGCCCGGCCGCGCGCAGCGCGGCCGAGCCACCAAGCTGCGGCAGATCCACGATCGCCGCGCCTTCGATCACCCGGGCCCCCAGCTTGCACAGCAACCGGTGCGCGGCCAGCATGGTGCCCCCCGTGGCGATCAGGTCGTCGATCAGCAGCACGCGCG
>DAIDHU010000155.1 GCA_027451915.1 Thiomonas sp.
TGGAATCCGCCTTCCACTCTCCTGAGATCGGCCCCGCCGACGCCGGCTGGCAGGCCCTGCTGGGCGCCGCCGACGAACTCGGGCGCGCACTGGCCTCGCGCGGCTGGATGCTGGGCTGCGCCGAATCCTGCACCGGAGGAATGATCGCCACCGCCTTGACCTCGCTGCCGGGCAGCAGCCAGTGGTTCGAGCGCTCCATGGTCACCTACAGCAACGCCGCCAAGACCGAGCTGCTGGGGGTGGAGCCCGAGCTGCTGCTCACCCAGGGCGCCGTCAGCGAGGCCACGGCGCTGGCCATGGCTCGCGGAGTGCTGGCCCACGCGCCGGTGCAGGCGGCGCTCTCGGTCACCGGCATCGCCGGCCCGGGCGGCGGCAGCGCCGACAAGCCCGTGGGCCTGGTCTGGTTCGGCTGGGCGTGGAACACACCGCGGGGCGTGCTCGCGCAGGCCGAATCACGCTGCTGGCCCGGTGGGCGCCACGCGGTGCGCATGGCCTCCGCGCAGCATGCCCTGCGCGGCATGCTGCTGCGCGTGGCACCCGGATGCCCGGCGCCTGGCGGCGACTGAGGGCCGACCGAAGGCCGCAGCGGCGCCCTTCCTACAATATCGGGAATGAACACACCCGCCCAGACCTCCGCGCCCGCCGGCTCCAGCCCGCTCAGCGCCCTCTCCCCGCTCGACGGCCGCTACAGCTCCAAGGTCGACGCGCTGCGCGCGCATTTGTCGGAAAGCGCGCTGATGCGCTGCCGCGTGCAGGTCGAGATCGAATGGCTGATCGCGCTGTCCCGGGCGGGGCTGGCCGAGCTCGCGCCGATCCCGGCCGCGCTGCAGGCCGAGTTGCGCACCCTCGCCGCCCGGTTCAGCGAGGGCGACGCGCAGGCCATCAAATCCATCGAGCGCGTGACCAACCACGACGTCAAGGCGGTCGAGTACTGGATCAAGGAGCGCCTGGGCGCCTGGCCGGAGCTCTCGCGCAGCAGCGAGTTCGTGCATTTCGCCTGCACCTCCGAGGACATCAACAATACCGCCCACGGGCTGATGCTCAGCGGCGCGCGCGAACAGGTGCTGGTGCCGGTCCTGCAGGCCGTGCTGGCGCGCCTGCGCCGGCTGGCGCTGGACCTGGCGGATGCGCCGATGCTCTCGCGCACCCACGGCCAGACCGCCAGCCCCACGACCCTGGGCAAGGAAATGGGCAATTTCGCCGCGCGCCTGCAGGGCGCGATCGCGAGGCTGCGCGCGGTCGAGCTGACCGCGAAAATGAACGGCGCGGTGGGCAATTACAACGCCCACCTGGCCGCCTACCCCGACGTCGACTGGGAGTCGCTCGCGCGCGGCGTGGTGGAGCGCCAGCTGGGCCTGCGTTTCAACCCCTACACCATCCAGATCGAGCCCCACGACTGCATGGCTGAAATGTTCGACGCCGTGGCGAGGCTGAACACGGTGCTGATCGACCTCAACCGTGACCTTTGGGGCTATATCTCCCTGGGCTACTTCCGCCAGCGCACGAAGGCCGGGGAAATCGGCTCCTCGACCATGCCGCACAAGGTCAACCCCATCGACTTCGAGCATTCCGAGGGCAACCTGGGAATCGCCAACGCGCTGCTGCGGCACCTGAGCGACAAGCTGCCCATCTCGCGTTTCCAGCGCGACCTCACCGACTCCACCGTGCTTCGCAACATGGGCGTGGCCCTAGGCCACGGCCTGCTGGCCTACGACAGCCTGCAGCGCGGGCTCGACAAGCTCGAGCCCGACCTGCCCCGGCTCGCGCAGGACCTGGAAGCCGCCTGGGAGGTGCTGGCCGAACCCGTGCAGACGGTCATGCGC
>DAIDHU010000156.1 GCA_027451915.1 Thiomonas sp.
GGTCGCATACAGGCTGAGCGTGGCCTCCAGCGCCTGCTCCGAAGCGCCGTCCTCGCCGGCCAGGGGCCAGAGGAATTCCAGGCGTTCCACGCTGCGCCGTCCCGCGTAGTGGGGCGCCTGGGAGGTCGCGTAACGGATGCCGCGGTTGATGCAGTGGATCTCGACTTCCTTCGGGTCGTCGCAGAACAGCAGCAGGTGCAGGCCCGAGTGCTCGGTGGCGGTGCCGTTCCAGACCGCGCCGGCCACGTAGGGGCGGAAGGGCTCGAATTCGCCCATCAGCTCCAGCGCCGCCGCGCGCAGGCGCCACAGCAGGCGCGGGTGGGTATCGCCATGGAACACGGCCAGGTAGCGCTCCACCTCGGCGCGCACGTCGTCGTTGTCGGGCTGCGCGTCGCTGCGCACGCCCGGGCCCAGCAACTGGTGCAGCGCCTTGCGCTTGGCGCTGGCGTAGTCCAGGCCATCCTCCACCACCAGCCGCGCGGCGACCGCGGCCAGTTCCTCGCGTAGCGGGTTCATGAACCCAGTGTAGACCCCGGGGGCCGCGCGCAGCGGCCTGGGGGCGCCGCCTGCTGTTCCTACAATGCGCCGATGCATATTCATATCCTGGGAATCTGCGGCACCTTCATGGGCGGGGTCGCGGCGCTGGCACAGGCCGGCGGGCATCGGGTCACCGGTTGCGACGCCCAGGTCTACCCGCCGATGAGCGAACAGCTGCAGGCGCTCGGCATCGGGCTGGTCGATGGTTTCGGCGCCGAGCAGCTCGCGCTGCGCCCCGATCTGTGGGTGGTGGGCAATGCCGTGAGCCGGGGCAACCCGCTGCTCGAGGCCATCCTGGACGCCCGGCAACCCTACACCAGCGGTCCGCAGTGGCTGGCCGAGCATGTGCTGGCGCGGCGCTGGACCCTCGCCGTGGCCGGCACCCACGGCAAGACCACCACCTCGTCCATGCTCGCGTGGATCCTCGATCAGGCCGGCTTGCGCCCGGGTTTTCTGATCGGCGGCGTGGCGCAGGACTTCGGCGTGTCCGCGCGCCTGGGCGAGGGCGAGTGCTTTGTCGTCGAGGCCGACGAATACGACACTGCGTTCTGCGACAAGCGCTCCAAGTTCGTGCACTACAGGCCGCTCACGGCGATTCTCAACAATCTCGAATACGACCACGCGGACATCTTTCCCGACCTCGCCGCCATCGAGACCCAGTTCCATCACCTGGTGCGCACGGTGCCCCGGCGAGGCCGCCTGATCGTGCCGTTGCACAGCCCCGCGCTGGATCGCGTGCTGCAGCGCGGCTGCTGGAGCGAGGTGCAGCGTTTCGGGAATGCGGGCGCCGGGCCGACGCAGGCCGCGTGGAGCCTGCGCGGCGACGAGCAGGATTTCGAGGTGCTTGCGCAGGGCCGCGCGGTCGGGCGCGTGCGCTGGGGCCAGATGGGCGCGCACAACCAGGCCAACGCGCTGGCCGCGGTGGCCGCCGCCGCGCATGCGGGCGTGGATCCGGCAGCGGCCTGCGAGGCCCTGGGGCGCTTCCAGGGCGTGCGCCGGCGCATGCAATGGCGCGGCAGCGAAGGCGGGGTCGAGGTCTATGACGACTTCGCCCACCACCCCACGGCCATCGCCACCACCATCGCGGGCCTGCGCCGAGCCCGTCCGGCAGGGCGCATCCTGGCGGTGTTCGAGCCTCGTTCGAACACCATGAAACTGGGTTCCATGAAGCAGCAGTTGCCCGAGGCGCTGGCCGGGGCCGACATGAGCTTCGGCTACTCCGGCGGCATCGACTGGGACCTGGCCCGGGCGCTGGCGCCGCTGGACGCGCGTGCCCGCAGCCACCGCGACCTGCAGGCCCTGGTCGACGACGTGGTCGCCAGCGCCCGCCCGGGGGACCACGTGCTGGTCATGAGCAACGGCGGCTTCGGCGGCATCCACGAGCGGCTGCTGAGCGCGCTGCGCGAAGCCGCCCGGCTCCGTTGAGCAAGGGGCCCCGGGAGCGCTCCCGGGCCGCTCCGGCGAGCGGCTGCCTACAATGGCAGGCATGTCCGGAAACACCCTAGGTCTGCTGTTCGCCGTCACCACCTTCGGCGAGTCCCATGGCCCTGCGATCGGCTGCGTCATCGACGGCTGTCCGCCGGGCATGGCCCTGTCCGAGGCCGACATCCAGCCCGAACTCGATCGTCGCCGCCCGGGGACCTCGCGCCACGTCACCCAGCGCCGCGAACCCGACACGGTGGAAATCCTCTCCGGGGT
>DAIDHU010000157.1 GCA_027451915.1 Thiomonas sp.
ACGGCCGGCGCCGAGGCCTGCAGCTCGAGTTCGGCGGCGAGCCGCAGGCCGCTGTCACCCGGCATCTGGATGTCCAGCAGCACCAGGTCGTAGCTTCGGCTGCGCAGCATGGCGCGCGCCGCGTCGGCATCGGCCGCCTCGTCCACGCTGGCGGGGGGCGCCTGCTCCAGGCGATCCAGCAGGCGCCGCAGGCGCGCGCGGGCGAGGGCCTCATCGTCGACCAGGAGAATGTTCATGGCGTGCGAGTTCCCAGGGGCAGGCGCAGGCGCACGCGCCAGCGCTCGAGGCCCGGCTCGCGGCCTCGCAGCGGCCCGTGGCGGATCTCCGCCTCCAGGTCGTAGAGCAGGCGCAGGCGCTGGCCGATGTTGGCCAGCGCCACCCCGGTGCCGCTGTGCCGCGCCTCGGCGCCGCGTGGCGTGTAGTCGTTGCGCACGTCGATCTCCAGGTGCGCGCCCCGGCGGCGTATGCCCACGTCGATGCAGCAGGGGCGCGAACTCGATTCCACGCCGTGGCGTACCGCGTTTTCCAGCAGCGGTTGCAGGGTCAGCGCGGGCATGCGCAGGTCCAGGCAGGCCTGCTCGATGTCCCAGTTCAGGCGCATGCGCGCGCCGAAGCGCACGTCCTCGATGTCCAGGTAGCGCCGCGCCAGTTCGATTTCCTCGCGCACGCTGCTGAGCTGGCCGCCTCGCCCTACGCTGGCCCGGAACAGGGTGGCCAGGTCATCCAGTACCTGTTCGGCGCGCTCGGGCTGCTCGTGCACCAGGGCCGCGGCGGCATTCAGCGCGTTGTACAGGAAATGGGGCCGGATACGGGCCTGGAGCTCGTCCAGCCGCGCGCGTACCTGCGCCGGGTCGAGCGCCTGCAGGCGCAGGCGCTGGTGCTGCAGCAGCAGGGCGGCCAGCAAGGCGCCCAGGGCCGCGCCGCGCCAGTCGGGCAGGGCGCCGGCGCGGGGTGCCTGGTTCAGCGCCCAGCCCAGCCCGGCCTCCACCAGCCAGGGCGCGGCGGCGCCCCAGGCCACCGCCATCAGCGCCTGGCGCCGCGGGTCGCGCCAGAAGCGGGCGCCGGCGCACAGCAGCAGCAGCCACAGCGCGACCGCGGGCTGCGCCACCGCGAGGTCGCGCACCAGGGACGCCGACCAGGCGGCCGGCGAGTCCGCGCCCGCCAATCCCAGGACCAGCGCCGCCAGGTTGGCCAGCGCGAAGGCACGCAATGCCGCGCCGGCGCTGCAAAGGTCGGCGGCGGCGCGCGCGTCGCCGCGGGAAGGGGTCAATACAATGCCGGATTGGTCCATGCGTGGGCGGCGCGGCCTTTGCGGCCGGGTCCGCCTTTCCGTTCGTTCGATTTCCGTGATCCCATGAGCTCCTCTCTCGACCGCAAGAGCCAGGCCTGGTCGGCGCTATTTTCCGAGCCGGTCGATGCGCTGGTGCAACGCTACACGGCCTCGGTCGGTTTTGACAAGCGCCTGGCCCCTTTCGACATCCAGGCCTCCCTGGCGCATGCGCGCATGCTGGCCGCGCGCGGCATCATCGGCGCGCAGGATCTGGCCGACATCGAGCGCGGCATGGCGCAGGTGCGCGAGGAAATCGAGCAGGGACGCTTCGAGTGGAAGCTCGAGCTGGAGGACGTGCACCTGAACGTCGAGGCGCGCCTGACCCAGCTCGTGGGCGATGCCGGCAAGCGCCTGCACACCGGGCGCAGCCGCAACGACCAGGTCGCGACCGACATCCGGCTGTGGCTGCGCGACGCGCTCGATCGCATCCAGGTCTCGCTGCGCGCGCTGCGCCTGGCGCTGGTCGAGCTGGCCGCGCGCCACGCCGACACCATCATGCCCGGGTTCACCCACCTGCAGGTGGCGCAGCCGGTGAGCTTCGGCCACCACTTGCTGGCCTACGTGGAAATGTTCGGGCGCGACGCCGAGCGCCTGGCCGACGCGCGCCGGCGCATCAACCGGCTGCCGCTGGGCGCCGCCGCGCTGGCCGGCACCAGCTATCCGCTGGATCGCGAGATGGTGGCGCGCGAACTGGGCTTCGAGGCGATCAGCCGCAACTCGCTGGACGCCGTCAGCGACCGCGATTTCGCCATCGAATTCTGCGCCGCCGCCAGCC
>DAIDHU010000158.1 GCA_027451915.1 Thiomonas sp.
TGGGCGGCGGCGCCTTCACCATCACCTCCGGCGGCACGGCGGGCAATGGCGGCGCGGGCAACTTCAGCACCGGCACCCTGGGGGTTTCCGGCTCCGTCGGTTCGGCCGCGGTGTCGATCTCCAGCCAGTCCGAGTCGGCCGCCTCGATCGCCACCAGCGTCAACGCGGTGTCCTCGCAGACCGGTGTGACCGCGCAGGCCTACACCAGCGTGGCCTTCACCGTGGCCGCCTCGGGCAGCATCAGCTTCTCGCTGAGCAACGGCACCTCCGGCACGCCGACCAACTCGGTCAACATTTCGGCGACGGTCACCGGCAACTCGGGCAGCTACGACCTGAGCTCGCTGGTCTCGGCCATCAACAACCAGGCCGCCACCACCGGCGTGTCCGCGGACACCCAGGTGGTCAACGGCACCCAGGAGATCGTGCTGACCCAGAGCCAGGGCCAGAACATCGTGATCCAGGCCAGCAGCGGCAGCGCCGCCTCGGGCCTGGCCTCGGGTTCGACTGCCTCGCTCAACGTCGTGGCCAACACGGTCAACAGCGACGGCAGCCAGTCCCAGTCGACCATCGGCGGCGCGCTGTCCAGCGGCTCCGGCAGCCTGCTGGTGCAAGGCGTGGTGCAGTTCGAGTCGGCCAGCTCCTACGCCGTGGGCAACGCCTCCGGCATCGGCTTCAGCAGCGCCGCGGCGACGCTGTCGTCGGGTTCGGGCGGCTCGCAGGTGGCCAGCGTGGACGTCAGCACGGTGGCCGGTGCCAACCATGCCATCTCGATCCTGGACCAGGCCATCAACGCGCTGAACGCACAGGGCGGCGCGCTGGGTGCGGTGCAGCAGCGGGTGCAGGCCTCGGTGAGCAACGCGCAGACCGCGGCGACCAATCTGCAGTCGGCGCAGTCGGTGGTGCAGGATGCGAACATCGCCTCCGCCACGACCCAGCTGTCGAAGTACCAGATCCTGCAACAGGCCGGCATCTCGACCCTGGCGCAGGCGAACGCGCTGCAGCAAAGCTACCTCCAGCTCCTGCCCTGATCGCGGGAGACTGAGGTCTCGGACCACGGGGGGCCCGACGCAGGCTCCCCGTGGCCAGGATCCTGGAGACGAGCTCCGTCATGGACATCTCGAATCTTCGTACCACCGTCGACCCTGGCGTTGCGACGGTGCCCGCCGCCGCCCCCTCGGGCGGCGCCGGCGCGTCCGCGCCCGGCGCGGGCTCCCTCCCGCCGGCGGGCGCGTCGCCGCCCGGCACGGGCGCCTCCGCCGCCTCCGGCCCGGCGGCTTCCCAGCCCCAGGGCGGGGCATCGTCGCAGGCCGCGGCGCAGGTGAGCGCGCAAAGCCTGCACAAGGCCGTGCAGAAAATCAACCAGCAGCTCGAGCTCTCCAGCGGGGTCACCCTGAGCGCGGGGCTCGATACCAGTGGCGAGCACCCCGGGCAGGTGCTGGTCGAGCTGTCGGACACGTCGACGCGACAGACCTTTTTCAAGTATTACGTGCCGGCCCAGCAGGTCGTGCAGGCCTCGCAGGGCCTGGGCAGCGCGGGGGCTTCCGGCGCCTTGATCGACGCCAAGGCCTGATGCGGGGCCGGCCCCTGTCGTAGTCTTCGCGCCACAGCACACCCTGGAGCACAGCATGTCGGTTTCGATTTCGGGCCTGGTCAGCGGCATCGACGTCCAGTCGTTGGTCACCAGCCTCAGCGCCGCGTACCAGCGACCGATCACCCTGCTGCAGAACCAGGAGCAGTCCTACCAGACCACGCTGTCGGCCTGGGGCACGGTGCAAAGCGCGCTGTCGACCCTGCAGACCGCGGTGTCCAGCCTGCAAAGCGTCACCCAGGTGAACAACCGCACGGTCACGCTGAGCAATTCGGCGGCCGTCTCGGCCAGCGTGTCCGCCGACGCGCCGCTGGCCAGCTATTCGCTGAGCAATATCGTGCTCGCGCAGTCGGAGAACCTGTACTCGCAGGACTTCGCCTCCGCGGCCAACACCACGGTGGGCACCGGAACCCTGCAGATCCAGGTGGGCTCGGGCACCGCCACGTCGGTGGCCATCACCAACAGCAACGACACCCTCACCGGCATCGCCGCGGCCATCAACAACGCCAACGCGGGCGTGAGCGCCGCGGTGGTGTACGACGGCACCGGCTATCGGCTGACCCTGACCGGTTCGAAGACCGGCGCGGCCAATGCCTTCACCGTCAGCGTCAGCGGCGCCACGGGCTCGCTGGGCTCCCTGGGCTACAGCTCCGGCACCGGCAGCAGCGGCATGACCGAGAGCCAGGCCGCCACCAATGCCTCGGTGACCATCAACGGCCTGGCAGTCACCAGTTCCAGCAACACGGTCAGCCAGGCCATCCCGGGGGTCACGCTGAACCTGCTGCAGGCCAGCGGCTCCAGCACCCTGCAGGTGGGCAACGACTCGGCCACCTTCGTCACCTCGGTGCAGGCCTTTGTCAGCGCCTACAACACCGCCATGGGCACGCTCAACGCCGTGACGGCCTATGGCGGCAGCACCAGCAGCGGGGCCTCGGGGGG
>DAIDHU010000159.1 GCA_027451915.1 Thiomonas sp.
TGGCGCTGGACCGCGCCGCGCCCACGCTGTCCGGCGGCGAGGCGCAGCGCATCCGGCTGGCCGCGCAACTGGGCAGCAACCTGCGCGGCGTGGCCTACGTGCTCGACGAGCCCACCATCGGGCTGCACCCGCGCGACAACCTGCGCCTGCTCGATGCGCTGGACGAACTGCGCGCGCGCGGCCGCACCCTGGTGGTGGTCGAGCACGACGAGGACACCATCCGCCGCGCCGACACCATCCTGGACATCGGCCCCGGCGCCGGGCGCCTGGGCGGAACCGTGGTGGCGATGGGCAATCTGCAGGAGCTGATGCGCCACCCCGACTCCCTCACCGCCCGCTACCTGCGCGAGCCGCTGCGCCACCCGCTGGTGCCGCGCCCGGCCACCGGGCCGCGCTGCGCAGCGCTGGAATTGCGCGGCGCGCGCCTGCACAACCTGCGCGACGTGGACGTGCGTTTCCCGCGCGGGCGCCTGTCGGTGCTGACAGGGGTGTCGGGTTCGGGCAAGTCCAGCCTGGCGCGCGGCGTGCTGTTCGCCAGCGCGCGCGCGCTGCTGTCCGGCGAGGGGGCGCCCGTGGGATGCAAGGCCCTGCTCGGGCTGGAGGGCATCGAGCGCGTGCTGGAGGTGGACCAGGCCCCGATCGGCAAGACCCCGCGTTCCTGCCCCGCCACCTACGTGGGCATCTGGGACGACATCCGCAAGCTGTTCGCCGACACCGTGGAGGCGCGCATGCGCGGCTTCACGGCGGCGCGTTTTTCCTTCAACACCGGCGCCGGTCGCTGCCCGACCTGCGAGGGGCAGGGCGCCGTGCGGGTGGAAATGAACTTCCTGCCCGACGTCGTCCAGGCCTGCGAGGACTGCGGCGGCCTGCGATTCAACTCCGAGACCCTGCAGGTGCGACTGCGCGGGCTGTCGGCCGGGGAGGTTCTGGATCTCAGCGTGGATGCGGCGCTGGAGTTCTTCGCCGCGCATCCGCGCATCACCCGCGCGCTGCAACTGCTGCACGACGTCGGCCTGGGCTACCTGCACCTGGGCCAGCCCAGCCCGCAGCTTTCAGGGGGCGAGGCGCAGCGCCTCAAACTGGTCACCGAACTGGCCACGGCGGGCGCGCGCCCCACCCTGTACGTGCTCGACGAGCCCACCGTGGGCCTGCACATGGCCGACGTGGACAAGCTGATCCGGGTCCTGCTGCGCCTGGCCGACGCCGGTCATACGGTGGTGGTGATCGAGCACAACCTGGACCTCATGGCTTCCAGCGACTGGATCGTCGACCTCGGCCCCGAGGGGGGCTCGGGCGGGGGCACCCTGGTGCGCCAGGGCACGCCGGCGGATTTTCTGCGCCACGGCGATTCCGGCGGCCATACCGCGCTGGCGCTGGGGCGGTTCATGCGCGAGCACGGACGCGCCGCGCCGGCCGGGACGCAGGCCTGAGCGGGCGCGGGCCCGCGGGGCTGCAAGGCCCTAAGGCGCCTCGAGCAGCAACTGCACGGCCTGCCGCGCGGCGTCGGCCGCGCAGCAGTCGACCACCCGGCGCTGGGGCATGGCCCGCAGCCAGGTGAGCTGACGCTTGGCCAGCTGGCGCGTCGCGGCGACGGCGCGGGCCTCGAATTGCGCCGCGTCGCAGGCCCCTTCCAGGTACTCCCAGCCCTGCCGGTAGCCCACGCAGCGCATGGACGGCAGCTCGGCGTGCAGGTCGCCGCGCGCGCGCAGCGCGCGCAGCTCGTCGACAAAACCCGACCGCAGCATGGCGCGCAGGCGCTCGGCGATGCGCCCGTGCAGCCAGGCACGGTCCGAGGGCTCCAGCGAGACCACGTGCAATTCCGGACCCTTCGTCTCGGGCGCCGCGTCGAGATGGCTGGACAGCGGCAGGCCGCTGAGCTCCCAAACCTCCAGCGCGCGCTGGATGCGCTGGGCATCGGTCGACTCGATGCGCGCCGCGCTGCGTGGATCCACCTGCGCCAGTTGTGCATGCAGCGCCGGCCAGCCCTCGGCCCGCGCGCGCTGCTCCAGGCGAGCCCGCAGTCCCGGATCGGCTCCGGGCAGGGGGTGCAGCCCCTGCTGGAGCGCACGCAGATACAGCAGCGTGCCGCCCACCAGCAGCGGCTCGCGGCCCCTGGCGCGGATGTCGGTGATCAGCGCGCGCGCCTCCTCGGCGAAGCGGGCCGCGCTGTAGCTCTCGGTGGGCTCGACCACGTCGATCAAGTGGTGCGGCACCTGCGCGCGCTCCTCGGCCGAAGGCTTGGCGGTGCCGATGTCCATGCCGCGGTACACCAGCGCCGAATCCATGCTGACGATCTCCAGGTCCAGGTGGCGTGCGAGCAGCAGCGCCGCGGCGGTCTTGCCGGAGGCCGTGGGGCCGGTGAGCACGCGCACCGGCGCCTCGCGCCGTCTCGGGTCCCGGGCCATCGCGCGATCAGCGCCCACGCAGGAACAGCGCGTCGAGTTCGGCCAGCGTCAGCTGGCGCCAGGTGGGGCGCCCGTGGTTGCACTGGTCGGATCGCTCGGTGAGTTCCATGTCGCGCAGCACCGCGTTCATTTCCGCCAGGCTCAGGCGGCGCCCGGCGCGCACGGCGCCGTGGCAGGCCATGGTAGCCAGCAGGCTGTCGCGCCTGCGCTCCAGGTGCTGGCTGCTGCCCACCGCCGCCAGTTCGGCCAGCACCTCGCGCACCAGGCGCACCACGTCCCCGCGCGCCAGCAGCGCGGGCACCGCGCGCACGGCCAGGCTCGAGGGCCCGGTGGCGGCGACGTCCAGCCCGAGGCGCTCCAGTTCCCGGGCATGGTCCTCCACCGCGCCCATCTCGACCTCGGTGGCGGCGAAACCGGCCGGGATCAGCAGGGGCTGCGCGGCCAGGGCCTGCGCCTCGCTGGCCTGTTTCAGACGCTCGTACACGACGCGCTCGTGCGCGGCGTGCATGTCCACCACGACCAGGCCGTGGCGGTTTTGCGCCAGGATGTAGATGTCGTGCAACTGGGCGATGGCATGGCCCAGGGGTGCGTCGTCGGGGCCGGGCGCCGGCGCGGGGGGCTCGACGCCGCCGGGGCGATACGCCTCGGGCAGGGGCGAGGGATCCGGCTCCTGCGCAGCGAAGGGGGCCATCGGAGCCAGGGGCGAGTACGCGCGCATCAGGCTGCCCAGGGGCAGGGAATCCTGGCGCGCCTCGGCGCGCAGCCACGGAGCCTGGGAGCGCGGCGGCAG
>DAIDHU010000160.1 GCA_027451915.1 Thiomonas sp.
CCCGCCGGCCTGGATGCGCCGCAGGGCCTGCACCCCGTCCTCGGCCTCGTCGATCGTGCCCGTCACGTGCCCGGTCTGCATGAGCAGGCCGCGCACGATGCGCCGCATGGTCGGGAAATCGTCAACAACCAGGAATTTCAATCCCGCACCTTGTGGTCTTGTACGCTGTCATCGCGTTTTCTAACGACACCGCCGCGTGAATCTTGAACCCCCGCAGCGCCCCCTCGTGCCCTGCCACCGCACCGCCCGTACTTGTGCGACGCGCCCTCGCACCGCCGGTCTGCGCCGGTCGGCCGCGAAACCCGGCATTGTACGGTCGCCGCTCGGGGGCAAGGCGCGGGATTCGTCCACGACCTGCATGCGCCGCGCGGCGATGTCGCACGATGCACTGCCGGGAGAGTCCTCAACCTGAAATAATGCCGTGCTGCGCGCGCCCCGACGCGCAGTCCTCGTTTTCACACCTGTTTCGAGCCCTTCGCTCCGTTTCCGGCCTGCCGATGCCACCGCCACCGACGTCCGCCGCCTCTCCCGCCTCCATCGCGCGTGCCGCACTGCGTCGGCTGGCCGAGCAGGGCATCGAGCCCACGCCGGAGCAATACCGGCGTGCCTACATGGCTGCGTCTCCGGCGGCAAGCCTGCCGGCGGGTGCCGGCGAATGGCTGCAGCGCCTGGAGCACTCCTCGCTGGCTTTGCAGGATTGGGCGCCCGCCTTGCGGGCGGCCGTCTCCCAGGGCGACTGGGAGCAGGTGGCGCGCATGCTGCGGGATCACCTGGACAGGCCCTTCGATCCCGAGCAGGCCAGCGGGCTGGGTGCCGCGGTGGCCCGCTTCGTCCGGGAATGGGAGCGCTCCCAGGCCGGCCTGTCCCGGGTGCAGAAGCTGCAGGCCCTGCAGGCCGTGGAGTCGGCCGACGATGCGCTGGGGGCCCTGCAACTTCTGCGCAACACCACCGAGCGCTGGGCCAGTCTGCGCGAGCGGCCCGCGCCGCCCCGCAGCGAGGCGCCGATGCCGGCGCCGACGCCCTCCGGTTCCTGGAAACGCCTGTGGCTGGATGCGGTGCGCATGGCCGAGCAGGCCTATGCGGACCAGCCCGCGATCCAGGCGCAGGCGCGCGCCTTGCTCGACGATGCCGTGGAACTCCAGGACGCGACCGCCGGATTCGCCACGCAGGCGCAGACCCTGTGGGACGCCTGCGAGCACTGGCACGGCGCGGCGAGCGCGTCGCGGGCGCGCATGCTCGAGTGCGTGCGCCTTCTGCTGGACAATGTGGCGCAATTGTTCACGCCCCAGCACTGGATCCAGGGGCAGGTGGCGGCCCTGCACGGTGTGTTGCACGAACCTCTGGACCCGCAGCGCCTGGAGCAGGCGGTGCACGGCCTGAAGGACCTGCTGCTGCGCCAGGGCGTGATGCAAAAAGCCACCGAAGACGCGCGTTCGCTGGCGCGCGAGCTCATCGACATGGTGGTGCGCAGCCTGGGCACTTACGTGGAAAGCAGCGAACGCTACGGCGAACGCCTGCGCGCCGGCATGCACGAACTCGAGGAATCGGGCGATTCGCAACGCGCCAAGTCGGTGGTGCAGGGCATTCTTGCGCAAAGCCAGCAGATGCTCGAGGACACACGCCGGCTGCGCGTGTCCTTCGCCGATGCGCAGGAGCAGTTGCAACAGGCCCGCAGCCGGGCTCGTACCCTGGAAGCCGAGCTGGAGCAGCTCAGCGAGCTGATCCAGCAGGACCCCCTGACCGGCGCGCTGAACCGCCGTGGGCTGGAAGTGGCCTTCCGGCGCGAGGCCGCGCGCGCGTCGCGCAGCGGTGAAGCCCTGAGCCTGTCGATGGTGGACCTGGATTTTTTCAAGCGCATCAACGACAGCTACGGCCACGACGTCGGCGACTCCGTGTTGCGCGAGCTGGTGCAGGTGCTGCGCTCCGAGTTGCGCCCGACCGACGTGATCGCCCGCATCGGGGGCGAGGAATTCCTGCTCTTGCTGCCCGGCGAGGACGAGCAGGGCGCCGCCGCCGCGGTGCAGCGCGCGCAGCGCAGCTTCAACGCGCGCCGATTCACGCATCCCCAGCAGCCCGCCGGCATACGCGCGCATTTCAGCGCGGGCGTCGGCCGCTGGGCGCCAGGCGAGGCGCTCGAGGCCGTCTACGCCCGCGTGGACAAGGCCCTGATGCAGGCCAAGACTTCCGGTCGAGATCGCGTGGAACTCGCCCCGCCTGCGCAATCCCAGCCTTGACGCCGCTTCCGGGCATCGGCGACAGTGCTGCGCATTTCCTTCCGCCCCCTCCTGAGCTCGCTTTTCCCCGCACACCATGGCTACCAAGGCAAAAGAGAAAGACAAAGACGAAGCGCCGGCGAAAAAATCCGGCAAGGGCAAACTCATCGTGATCATCGCGGTCGTGCTGGTGCTGCTGCTGGGTGCCGGCGGTGCAGCCGCGTGGTGGTTCCTGGTGCACGACAAGGCGGGCAAGACTCCCGCCAAACCGGTCGCGGCGGCGCCCAAGCCAGCCCACTTCATCAGCCTGCAACCCTTTGTCACCAATGTGCAGAGCACCGACGGCCAGGTGCACTACGTGCAGGTGACCATCGATCTCAAGGCCGATGATGCGAAGGTGGACGAGCAGGTCACGGCCCTGATGCCCGAGATCCGCAGCGCCATCCTGAACATCCTGGCCGCCCAGCAGGCGGCCACCGTGACCCAGGACGCCACGCGCGACAAGCTGCGGGCCGCCGTGCTGGCCAAGGTGAACGAGATCCTGCGCAGCGCCGAGCCCGCGAGCGCCGGCAAGCCCGCGGCGGCGCCGATCCTCGGTGTGTACTTCTCCGGCTTTGTCATGCAATGAGCCCCGCGCGCGCGAACTTCGCGCGAGCATTCTCATCATGACCGGCGCGAAGCTGTCCGCGCAAAAGCAGGCCGTGTTCCAGGAAATGGTCTGGCGCCTGATGGGCAACCTGCAGGATGCCCATTGGCGCGACATGCTGGATTCGGCGACACCGCTCGGGCGCTGGATTCGCGAGCGCTATGAAGGACTGGCCGCCGCCAGCGAGGACACGAGCAGCCTGCTGGCCCAATCGGCCGCCGTGGACATGTTCATCCAGAACGTCCATCCCCTGGCCGCGCCCGATGGCCTGGCGCCGGCCGGCGGGCAGGGCGACAGGAGCGGGGGCGGCACCTGAGGCCGCGTGCATGGGCTTCACATACGACGATCGTCGTATGATCAAGCCATGCCGGATTTCCGTCTCCCCGCCGACGATCTCGAATACGCCGTGTTGCACTCCCTGTGGGAGCTGCGCAATGCCTCCGTGCGTGATCTGCACGAGCGCGTCGGCGCCCCGGCGGGCCTGGTCTACACGACCACCGCCAAGGTCGTGGACCGCCTGCGCGACAAGGGCCTGATCGAGCGCAGGCGGGACGGCGGGGCCTTCGTCTATGCCCCTCGGGTCGAGCGCGACGTGGTCGAGCGGGCCAGGGCGAGGCAGCTGATGAGCCGATTCCTGGGGCCCGGGCCGCGCCCTGCGGTCGCGGCGCTGGTCGATGCGGTCGACGACATCGATCCCGCCCTGCTCGATGCCCTGGAGCGAGCCATCCACTCCAAGAAGGGGAGGGGCCATGGGACGTGAGACGCTGTTGACCCTGCTGATCCTGCTGTTCGGCGGCCTGGTCCTGCAACCGCTGGCGCTGCTGCCCTGGCGCGTGCGGATCGATGCCCCGCCCGTGGTGGCCGAGCGAAGGGCCTGGCGACGCCTGTGGCTGCCGGTGCTGCCCACCCTGGTGGTCGGCGCGTGGCTGTGCGGCTGGGCGCTGCGCGAACCCGACCCCGTGACCACCCGCTTCGATCACGGCATGATCATCGGCGCCAGCCTGCCTTTCCTCGCGGTGGCGCTGCGCGCGGGACTGCGGGCGCTCTGGGTGCTGGTGCGCCAACCCGTGGAACTGCCCATCTGCACCGTCGGTTTCCTGCATCCCCGCGTGGTGTTCGACCCCCATCTGGCCCGCCTGCTGGAGGATGGGCCCCTGCACGCCGCGCTGGAGCACGAACGCGCGCATGCGCGCCATCGCGATCCCCTGCGCATCTGGTTGGCGCAGCTGGCCACCGACCTGCAATGGCCCTGGCCCTGGGCCCATCGTCACTTCCAGGTCTGGCTGGAGATTCTGGAGCATGCGCGCGACGAGGAGGCCCGAGAACTCGGCGCTTCGGGCACCGATCTGGCCGCCGCGGTCGTCGCCACGGCGCGCCATGCCCGCCATGCGCCGCGCGCTTGCTTCGGCGCGTTCCCCCCGGGCGGCCAGGCGGCCCTGCTGGGCGACGCACATTCCCTGGCCGAGCGTGTCGAGCGCCTGCTGACGCCCCTTCCCGAGCAAGTGGTTCCGAACCAGCGGCCTCTAGGACGCGACGCCGCCGCGCTGGCCTTGCTGGCCCTGTTGCTGGGCGCCGTGCTGGTGTGGGGAGCCGTGTACGGCAACGACCTTCTTCACCCTTTCCTGCTGTGGACCTGGAACGCCTGATGCGACCGCGCCCGGTGCGCGGCCTTCGCTCGGCCTCGGCCCTCGTGGCCTTGCTCGTGCTCGCAGGCCTTGCGGCGAGCGCCCAGGGGGCCGCTGAGCCCTATGTCACCGTGCATGCGCAAGCAGTGGCCCGAAACCTGAGCGCCTACGGCCAGGTCGAGCCGATCGCCACGGTGCGGCTGCGCGCCATGGAGGCCGGCACCCTGAGCGGCCTGCAGCTCGTGCCCGGCAGCCCAGTGCGGGCCGGCCAGGTGCTGGCGCGCCTGGGCGGGCCCCGCATGCGCGCGCTGCTCGTCACCCGCGCTCAACAACTGCGAGCCGCCCAGGCCCGCGAATCCGCGGCCGGGCGCATGCTGGCCATCGTGCGCCGCCAGTTCGCCGCGCAGCTGGCCACGCGCCAGGAGCTCGACGCCTCGCAGGCGGACCTGGCCTCGGCGCACGCGGCGGTGCGCACCGCGGCCGCCGCGCTGCAGGAGGCGCGCGGCCTGCGCAGCCTGCGCGCGCCGGTGGCCGGAACCATCCTCGCGGTGCAGGCCGCGAATGGCGAGGCACTCGGCGCCGGCCAGGCCATCGCCACCCTGCAGCCGAGGGGCAGGTTGTGGCTTCGCGCGCGGGTCTACGGTGCCGAGGCATCTCGCCTGCACGTGGGCATGGGCGGACGTTTCAAGCCCTCCGGCGAGGGGGCCGCCGTGGCCGTCAAGATCGCGGCGATCTCCCCGGCCCTGGCCGCCGATGGCGGCACGCGCATCGGCCTGGTGCCGACGACCCCGAAGCCACCGTCATGGTGGGTCAACGGTCAGTGGGGATCCCTGGTGCTCGAAGGGCCGGCGCGGCGCATGGTGCTGGTCCCGACCCAGGCCTTGATCCTGGACCGCGGGCGATGGTGGGTGCTGGTGCACACCCCCGCGGGCGACCAGCCGCGCCAGGTCGTGCCGGGGCCCGCGCGGGGCTGGTGGACGGCCGTCGTCTCCGGGCTGTCCGCGGGGCAGCAGGTGGTGGTGACCGACGCCTTCCTCGATTACCACCGCGGCATCGCCAGCCACTACACGCCGCCAGACTGACCATTCCATGGCATCCGACGTTTCCGTACCGCGACTGTTGCGGCGCAGGGTGCTGTGGCTGCTGGTGCTGGGCGTGGTGCTGGCCTGGGCCATCGATGCCTTCGTGCACACGCCGGTGGAAGTGCTGCCCAGCTTCGATTTCCCGCAGATCAGCGTCACCGCGCATCTGCCCGGCACCACCGCCACCGAGCTGGAGCATCTGGTGGTGCAGCCCCTGGAGGGCCAGATCCTGACCCTCAGCGGCCTGCGCAGCGTGCGCTCGGTGATGGGCAACGGCACGGTCGAGGTCGACGTGCGATTCCGCCAGGGAAGCAGCGCCCAGGCGGACCTGCTGGCCGTCAACAGCGCCATCGACCGCGCCCGCGCGCGCCTGCCGTCGCAGGCGCATCCGGTGGCGCAGGTCATGGGCAATGCCATCAACGAGGTGGCCGACTACACGGCGCGCATCCCCTCGGGCATCGCGCCGGCCCGGGTGCAGCGCGCCATCCAGGCCGATATCGCACCGGCCCTGCGCGCGATCCCCGGCGTGCAGTTCGTGCACGTGTATGGCGCCGGCGACGAGGCGTTGTGGATCCAGCCCGATCTGGGCGCGATGCGCCGCTACGACGTGGGGGTGCAGGCCATGGTGCGGGCCGTGCGGGCCCAGGTGCTGCTCGAGCCGGCCGGCTACCTGACCCTGGGGCACAACGACGTGCTGCTCGAGGCGCGCAAGCTGCCGGTGCATATCCGCCAGCTCGAGGCCGTCCCCGTGGCCACGCCCCGGGGCCCGATTCCGCTGCGCGCGCTGGCGCGCGTCGAACGCTCGGCCATGCCCACGCACAACGCGGTGAGTCTGGACGGCCGGCCCAGCGTGGCCGTCACCGTGATCAAGCAGCCGGGCGCCTCCACGCGCGTGGTCACGCGCGCCGTGCAGGCCGCGCTGGAGCAAAGCCTGCGCGAACTTCCGCCAGGCGTGCGCTGGGTGCGCACCTACGACCAGGGGCACCTGGTGGGCATCGTCGGCGCGGATCTGGGGCGCAACCTGCTGATCGGAGCCCTGCTGGCCGTGGCCATGCTGTTCTGGGTGCTGGGAGCCGGGCGGGGGGTGTTCGTGCTGGCCCTGAGCATTCCGCTGTCGCTGGCCATCGCCATCGCCGCGCTGCACGCCTTCGGGCAAAGCCTGAACCTGATGACCTTCGGGGCCTTGACGGTGGCGGTCGGCCTGCTGGCCGACGACGCGATCATCGTGCTCGAGAGCATCCACCACCGCTGGGAGGCGGGCGACGCGCACTGGCAGGGTGTCTGGTCGGGTCTGCGCGGCATCGTCGTGCCCGACATCACCGGCACCCTGACCAACGTGGCCATCTACGTGCCCCTGCTGTTCGTCGGGGGCATCGTGGGGCTGTTTTTCATACCCTTCTCGCTGGCGATGATCCTGGCGCTGCTGGCGTCGCTGCTCGTGTCGCTGACCCTGATTCCCCTGGGCTTGGGTTTTCTCGGCGCGCGCGCGTGCGGCGGGGCCGGCAGCGGCCGGCGCCTGATGCGGGGGCTGCAGCACGCCAACGAACATTTGTTCGACTGGGTTGCCCGCGCGCCCCGCACCAGCCTGGCGCTGACCTTCGGCGTGCTGCTGCTCAGCCTGCTCGGGCTGATGCTGGTGCCCATCAATTTCCTGCCGCTGCCCAACGAGGGTGCGCTGCTGGAGTCCTTCACGCTGCCGCCCGGGGCCTCGCTGCTCGACACCCGCGCGGCCGTGCGCCACATCTCGCGGCGCCTGCTGCGAGACCCCGCGGTGGCGCATGTGTACGCGCGCATCGGCTCCTCGGCGTCGACCACCTACACCGAGCCGGCCTACGCCGGCGAGATCCAGGTGGCGCTCAAGCCCGGGGTGAGTGTCAACGCCCTCGACTCCATCGGCCAGCGCATCCGGCGCGAGTCCGCGTTGCCGGGGGTGCAACTGGCGGTGGATACGCCGACCATCGAGCGCCTGGGCGAGAGTCTGTCGGGCCTGCCACAGCCCTTCGTGATCCATGTGTTCGGTGCCCGCGTGCCCGAGCTGCGCGCCATCGCCGAGCAGATCACCGCGCGCCTGCGCCGCGTTCCAGCGCTGGCCGATGTGTTCGACAACGACGGCTACCCGGTCACGCAACTCAGCATCGAGCCCATCACCGAGGCGCTGGCGGTGCACGGACTGACGCCGGAGTCCCTGTACCGGCAGATCGACGCGCTGATCAACGGGCAGGTGATCAGCCGGGTGCCCGACGGCAACGTGCCGCTCGCCCTGTACCTGCGCCTGGCGGACGCCCCCCAGCGCACGGTCGGGGAGCTGGCCTCGCTGCCCATCCGCACCGCAGAAGGCCAATGGACCCCGCTGGGCCAGCTGGCACGCCTGCGCCTGGAGTCGACACCCAACCAGATCCGCCACATCGCGGGTGCGCGCGCGCTGGACGTCCTGGCCACGCCCACCGGGCCGCTGGGCAGCACCGAGGCCCGGGCGCGGCAGGCTCTGCGCGGCCTGAAACTGCCCGCCGGCTACCGCATCGCCTTCGGCGGGCTCGCCGCCCAGCTCGAGCAGGCCGCGCTGAGCCTGCTGGTGGCGACCCTGGCGGCCTTCGCCATCATGGTGGGCATCCTGCTGCTTCAGTTCGAAGGGCTGCTGATTCCCGGCATCCTGCTGCTGGAGATCCCGCTGGCGCTGACCGGCGGCACGGTGGCGCTGGTGCTCAGTGGCGTGGGGCTCAACGCCACCGGCATGATCGGTTTCCTCACCCTGGTGGGCATCGGGCTGCGTCACTCCATCGTGCTGCTCGACCGCGCGCGCGCCAACGAGAACGCCGGCATGGCGCTGGAGCAGGCGGTGCGCGAGGCCATCCAGGTGCGCTTTCGGCCCATCGTGCTGACCGCGGCCACCGCCATGCTGGGCATGCTGCCCACCGCGCTGGGCCTGGGCGAGGGCGCCGCTCCCGAGCAGGGCCTGGCGGTGGTGATCCTGGGCGGCCTGTTGTGGAGCGCGCTGCGCTCGACCAACCTGATCCCGGCGCTGTACCTGCACTGGCGCCGCAAGCAGCTGGCACGCCAGGCCTCCTGAGACCGCGGCTGCCGGCGCGGGCAGGGCGGTTTCAGCTTGCAGCGCGGGGCCGATGGCGGTTCGCGGGACGGCCAGGGTGGGTCTCCTGCGCGCGCAGCAGCACCCAGGCGCCGGAGGCCAGCAGCCACGCGGCGCTGACCCAGAAGGCTGGCTCGATGGCGCCGCGCGCCGGCGCGACCAGCCCGAGTACCAGCGCGCCGATGGCGTAGCCGGTGTCGCGCCAATAGCGGTAGGTGCCCAGCGCCGAGCTGCGCCAGCTGGGGTGGGCGATGTCGGCCACCGAGGCGATCAGGTTCGGGTAGAGCAGGGCCATGCCCACTCCCATGACCACGGCGCTGGCCGCCCAGGCCGCGAAGCCGCTCACCAGCACCGCACAGGCCACGCCGGCCGCGAGCAGCCATAGCCCGGCCACCACGGGACGCTTGCGCCCGATGCGGTCCGACAGCGGCCCGGTCCACAGCTGGGACGCGCCCCAGCTCAGCCCGTACACCCCGGTGACCCAGCCGACGCGCACCAGGTCCAGCCCGTGGCCGTGCAGGTACAGGGGGAACAGCACCCACAGCAAGGTGTCGGCGACC
>DAIDHU010000161.1 GCA_027451915.1 Thiomonas sp.
GATCCCCCTGAAGGGTCGTTGAAGACTACAACGTTGATAGGCTGGGTGTGGAAGCGCAGTAATGCGTTGAGCTAACCAGTACTAATTGCCCGTGCGGCTTGATCCTATAACCTTGATCTGGCTCGATCCAATCGCAACACAGCGTCAGCTCCCGAATCCCGGTTGCAGGGACCCCCACATGGCACAGACCATGAACCCCGCAACCCACCAGTTACGCCTGATGACCATAGCGAGGTGGAACCACTCCTTCCCATCCCGAACAGGACCGTGAAACGCCTCAGCGCCGATGATAGTGCGCATCCGCGTGTGAAAGTAGGACATCGTCAGGCTCCCCTTTTTCCCCTCGGGGAAATACAAGCCCGGTTACGTGAGTAACCGGGCTTTTTGTTTTGGCGCCGCCCGCGCCTGGCTGGCTTGCGCGCATTGCGCGAGAATATCTCCCGTGTACACCGAAACCGCATCCGAATTCCAGGGCAGCGATTGGCGCCTGTGCGTGGCGCCCATGCTGGACTGGACCGACCGGCATTGCCGCTATTTCCACCGGCAGCTCAGCCGGGGTGCGCGCCTGTACACGGAAATGGTCACCACCGGCGCGCTGCTGCACGGGGATCAGGCCCGGCATCTGGATTTCGATCCGGCGGAGCACCCCGTGGCCCTGCAGCTCGGCGGCAGCGAGCCCGCCGAGCTGGCCGCCTGCGCGCGCCTGGCGCAGCGCTGGGGCTATGCCGAAGTGAACCTGAATTGCGGTTGCCCGAGTCCGCGCGTGCAGCGCGGGGCCTTCGGCGCCTGCCTGATGGGCGAGGCCGCGCTGGTGCGCGACTGCGTGGCCGCCATGCGCGACGCCGTGGGAGATGCCCTGCCTGTGACGGTCAAGCACCGTATCGGCATCGATCGCATCGAGGACTACGGATTCATGCGCGATTTCGTCGGCACGGTGGCCGAGGGCGGCTGCGGCCTGTTCATCGTGCATGCCCGCAACGCCTGGCTGGACGGGTTGAGCCCGAAGGACAACCGTGAGGTTCCGCCGTTGCGCTACGACCTGGTCTACCGGCTCAAGCGGGAGTTCCCGCGCCTGGGCATCGTGCTCAACGGCGGGGTGCGCGACGACGCTGCGGTGCGCGAGCATCTGCGGCAGGTCGACGGCGTGATGGTCGGCCGCGAGGCCTACCAGCGCCCCTGGTGGCTGGCCAGCTGGGACCGCGATCACCTGGGCGGCACCGAGCGCGAGCTCGGGAGCCCGGAGCAGGTGGAGGCGAGGATGCGCGCCTACTGCGAGCGCGTGGCGCGCCAGGGCGTGCCCCCCTTCGCGGTGGTGCGCCACATGCTGGGCCTGTGGAAGGGAGCGGCCGGCGCGCGCATGTGGCGCCAGGCGCTGAGCGAGCCCCGGCATCGGCGCCTGCCCGCCGACGAGTTGTTCCGCATCGCCTCGCAGGCGCGGCTCGCGGCCTGAGGCCGGCGGCCGGCGCTCGAACAGCGCGGGTTCAGCGCTCGCCGTCCTCGAGCCCGGGCTGCGCGCGCGGCCCGGGCAGCGCATCGCGCAAGTGTTCCAGGGATTCGCCGGGTTGCCAGGGCCGCCCCAGGCGCTGCTCGATGTACTCGCGGATCAGGCGACGCACCACCTGCGAGGGCGTCTGGTCCTCGCGTTCGCACAAATGTTCGAACACCTCCTTCTTGCGAGGGTCGATGAGCACGGTCAGGCGGGTCGTTCGTTGTTCCATGACCCCGATTGTATTAGCATGACATGCACATTGCATGTGCATTGTGTATGCATCCAACGCCACCATGGCCCCCCTGAACTCCGTGCCGCTCCTGGGATTGGCGCTGGGCGTCGTCGCTGCCTGGGCGCTGCTCGGGCTGGCCGCGCTGTGGCGGCCCCATTCCACGCGCTGGGTGGCCTTGCGGGTGTTTCCGCTGGGTGCCGCGCTGTGCGCGGCCATGGCCCTGCTGGGCCTGCTGGGGGTGTTCGCGGCCCCGCAGGAGCTGACCCTGGCGCTGGGCGCCAGCGGCCTGGTGCTGCACTGGCGCCTGGATCCGCTGTCGGGATTTTTCCTGTTGCTGCTGGGGACTTCAGCCTTTGGCAGCACGGTATTCGCCTGCGGTTATTTCCGCAAGGGCGAAGGCGCGCCCCCGGGGCAGATCGGCCTGCTGTACCACTGGTTCCTGGCCAGCATGACCCTGGTGCTGCTGGCCGCCGACGCCTTCGGCTTCCTGCTGGCCTGGCAGGCCATGGCCCTGGCTTC
This sequence comes from Thiomonas sp., assembly GCA_027451915.1. GTDB lineage: Bacteria > Pseudomonadota > Gammaproteobacteria > Burkholderiales > Burkholderiaceae_C > Thiomonas_A. The sequence goes on from DAIDHU010000161.1 coordinate 2,241, forward strand.
CTACCTGCTGGTGCTCACCCGCGACGATCTGCAGGAGGTGCGTGACGCCGGCTTCCTGTACCTGGTGATGGCCCATCTGGGCGCGCTGTGCCTGGTGACCATGTTCGTGCTGCTGGCCCAGGCACCGGGCGCCGCGACGCAGCCCCAGGCGTGGCTGCAGGGGCTGTCCTTCGCCTCCATGCGCCAGGCCACGCCGGCGGGCGCCACGCTGTGGCTGGCCATGCTGCTGGCGGTCGTGGGTTACGGCGCCAAGGCGGGCCTGCTGCCCCTGCATGCCTGGTTGCCGGAGGCCCACCCGGCCGCGCCCTCGCCGGTGTCCGCGCTGATGAGCGCGGTCATGCTCAAGACCGCCTTGTACGCCTTGCTGCGCGTGTCGCTGGACCTGCTGCACCTGGACAGCATGGCCTGGGGCGTGGCGCTGCTCCTGCTGGGGCTGGCGGGCGCCCTCATGGGCGTGCTGCAGGCGGCGGTGCAGGAAGACATGAAACGCCTGCTGGCCTGGTCCTCGGTGGAGAACATGGGCCTGGCCTTCGCCGCGCTGGGCCTGGCGCTGGTGTTCCGTGCCGCGGGCATGCCGGCGCTGGCCGCGCTGGCGCTGGCCGCGATGCTGTTCCAGTTGCTGCACCACGCCATGGCCAAGAACCTGCTGTTCCTGGCCACCGGCTCGGTGATGCACGCCACCAGCCAGCGCAGCCTGGGCATGCTCGGCGGGCTGTTGCACTCCATGCCCTGGGTGGGCTGGAGCGCGCTGGTGGGCACGCTGGCCATGGCCGGGCTGCCGCTGCTGGGGGGCTTTGTCGCGGAGTGGCT
>DAIDHU010000162.1 GCA_027451915.1 Thiomonas sp.
TGATGCGGCGAATGTTCGAACCATCCAGCCCCGCCTGGTAGATCTGCGGGGAGCCGTCGCGGTCGCTGACGAAATACAGGCTCTTGCCGTCGGGAGCGAACACCGGCTCGGTGGCGATGCTGCTGGCGCGGATCACCGGACGAGCCGGCCCGCCGCCCACCGGCACCGTGAAGATCTGCGAGGCCGCGCCCATGGTCAGCACCACAGCCAGGGTGCGGCCGTCGGGCGATAAGGCGGGTGCGCTGTTGCTGCCGCGGAAATTGGCCACGGCGCGGCGCGCGCCGGTGCGCACGTTCTGCACGAACACCACCGGCTTGCCGGTCTCGAAGGACACGTAGGCCAGGTTGGCGCCGTCGGGGGCCCAGGCGGGCGACATCAGCGGCTCGCGACTGCGCAATGCGGCCAGGGGGTTGTAGCCGTCGCTGTCGGCCACCAGCAGGGTGAACTGGTTGCGCCCGCTCTTGCCGACGAAGGCGATGCGCGTGGCGAACACGCCGCGCTGGCCGGTGAGCTTCTGGTAGATGAAATCCGCGATGCGGTGCGCGGCCAGGCGCAGGTCGCCGGTGAGCACGCGCAGCGCCAGACCGCCCAGGTCGCGCTGGCCTACCGCGTCCCACAGGCGGAAGCGGATCTGCCAGGTCTGCGGGCCGGCCGGCTCCACGCTGCCGCCGCTGGCCGCCTCGAGTTGCTCGGTGCGCCACTGCGCGTAGGCAGGCGGCCCCGCGTCGCTCAGCGTGGGCGAGGAGCTCGCCGGCATCACGCGGAACTGGCCGCTGCGCATGAGGTCGGCGCGGATGATGTCGGCCAGAGGCTGCGGGCAGGCGGATTGCCCGGTGAAGGTGTCGATCAGAACGGGGATCTGGCGCGCGCCGATGCCGGAGACATCCACGCGGAATTGCGCGCGGGCCAGCAGGGGTTCCGCGGCCAGGCCGAGGGCGCCGGCGAGGCGCAGGCTGCGCGCCGCGGCGGGCAGGGCCGTACCGAGTACAAAGCGTCGTCGTTGCATGGGTTTTCTGGCAGGCTGGCAGCGGGGCAAGGAGCTGCTGCGCCGGATTCTAGGCCTTGGGCGCGGCTGCCGGCATGGCTCGTGGCGGCTCGTCGCGCAACACCCAAGCGCCGCGTTCGAGATGTGGCAGGCGGGGATGGCTCAGGCCATGCTCCGCGCGCACGACGTCGCCTTGCATGCGCTCCTGCACCCTGTGCAGGTTGTGGCCTTCCTGCGCGCGCGCGGCCTGGCGGTGCCAGAGGTGCAGCACTTCGGTGGCCCAGTAGCCGTCCACGCGGGCGCAGCCGTGGCGCTGCAGGCGCAGCACGAAGTCGGCGTCCTCGTGGCCCCAGCCGTCGAAGCTTTCGTCGAAGCCGTCGATGGCCTCGAAGTCGCGGCGCCACACGCCCATGTTGCAGCTTCGGATGCCTTTCCAGCGGAACGCTGCCCGAGCTCGACGCAGCCCGGGCGGCCAGCGCAGGAACAGCCCCAGCCACTTGTTGCAGCCTCCGCGCAGGCGCTGGGCCAGCCACCAGTGCCAGGGCATGGACGCCAGCTCGATCGGCTGGGCCAGCGCGCGTTCGGTGAGGTCGCGGGACAGCAGCACACGGCTGCCGTTGAGCAGGCAGCCCGGGCGCGCCAGCGCGCGGTGGCGCGCCACGAAGTCCGGGCGCGGCACGCAGTCGCCATCGAGCAGCACCAGGTACTCGCCGCGCGCCTGGCGCGCCCCCCAGTTGCGCGCGGCGGCCGCCGTGAAACCCACGTCGGCCTGCCACGCGTGCACCAGGCGGTAGGGCAGGCGCGGCGCGAGTTCGCGCAGCGCGGCCACATGCTCCTCGCGCGAGCCGTCGTCGGCCACGATGACCTCGAATTCGCGGTCGCTTTGCAGCGCCAGCGCGCGCAGCACGGCCAGCAGCGCGTCACTGCGGTTGTAGGTGACGACGACCAGGCTGATCAGCATGCCGGCTCGCGCTGCAGCAGCCACAGCTTGATGTAGCGGTAGTAGGCGCCGTGGGCGTTGGACAAGGCCAGCACCAGGCCCAGGCGCCCGTCCAGGAAGCCTCGCTTGAGCACATAGCCGCGCACGAAGGTCCAGGCGCCGTGGCCCAGCGCGCCCAGCACGCTGGTGCGCCGCCCGCGCGCGTGCATGGCGCGCGCGCCGGCGCTGGAATAGGCGTCCAGCTTGGCCAGCACCTGGTGCATGTCGCGAAAGGAGTGGTGCAGCAAGGCGCAGCGCAGGCGCCCGCGGGCCCCGTCGACCAGCAGGCGCTCGTGCACCAGGTCGTCGCTGAACCGGGCACTGCCGCGGCGGAACAGGCGCAGCACGTCATCGGGGTACCAGTCCCCGTGGCGCATGAACTGGCCGCAGTAGCTCGACACGCGGGGAATCGCGAAGGCCGCCGCGGCGCCCGGGGCCCGCACGGCCTGGCGGATTTCGCGCGCCAGCTCCGGGCTGACCCGCTCGTCGGCGTCGATAGACAGCACCCAGTCGCAGCCGGCCAGGCCGATGGCGCGGTTTTTCTGGGGCCCGAAGCCCGGCCAGTCCGGGCTGACGTGCACGCGCGCGCCAGCGGCGCGGGCCAGTTCGGGCGTGGAGTCGCTGCTGCCGCTGTCGAGCACGACGATTTCGTCGCACCAGCTCAGCGACTCCAGGCAGGCGGGCAGGTTGGCTGCCTCGTCGCGGGTGATGATCACGGCCGACACCGTGGGGCCAGCGCTGGGGCGGTTGGGCATGGCAGGCAACGGGCGCGGGGGCCTATGGTAGAAAGAGGGATTCGGATCCGACGCGCATTCTCGCTCTTTCTCCATGCCTTCTCCTTCCCCCGGCGCGGCCCAGACCGGTTCGCCCACCGACGGACTGGCCCTGCTGCGCCGGTTGTTCGGCGCCGACCCGCGCAATCGCGTGGCCGCGTTGCTCATCGTGGTGTGCGCTGCGGTCATCGCCGCCACCGAGCCGGCCCTGCCGGCATTGATCAAGCACGTGCTCGACGTGGGCTTCACGCCGCGGCGGGATTTCTCGCTGTGGATGGTGCCGGCCGTGCTGCTGGGCCTGTTCACCGTGCGCGGGCTGGCCTGGCTGGCCTCCCAGTTCCTCACCCAGTGGATGACCCAGAACGTGCTGGCCCGGGTGCGCACCCTGGTGTACGCGCAGATCTTGCACGCCGAGCTCGGAGCCTTGCGCAAGGAAAGCGCCAGCAGCCTGATCGGCGCGGCGGTGTACGAGTCGCAGCTGGCGCTGGGAATGATCTTCCCCGGCCTGCTCACCCTTACCCGCGACACGCTGACCCTGGTGGCGCTGTTCGGCTACCTGCTTTGGCTGAACTGGAGCCTGACCCTCATCACCCTGGCCATCCTGCTGCCGCTGATCGTGGCCATGCGGATCATCAGCCGCCGCGCCAAGCGCCTGAACGCGCAGATGCAGCGCGCGGCCGAGACCACCTCCTACGCGCTGGAGGAGGGCATGCTGGCCGCGCCGGTGATCCGAGTACACAACGCGCAGGAGGGTTTCGCGGCGCGCTTCGACACGCTGAACCAGGGCCTGCGCCGCGTGACGGTCAAGGCCATGGTCTCGGGCGCCTCCACCACGCCGGTGTCGCAGTGGTTGTCGGCGCTGGCGGTGTCGCTGGTCATGGTGTACGCGCTGCACCAGAGCGACGTGGCCGGCTACCACAGCGTGGGCGGCTTCGTGTCCTTCATCACCTCCATGCTGATGACCCTGTCCCCGCTGCGCCGGGTGGCCGACATCGTGCAGCCGATGATGCGCGCGCTGAGTTCCCTGGAACGCCTGCACGGCATCGTCGACGCCCCGCGCGAGGCCGACCCGGGGCGTCATGAGGCCGCGCGCTCGCGCGGCGAGCTGGTCTTCGAGCATGTGGGCGTGCGCCTGCCGGGGGTGGACCGCCCGGTGCTGGCCGACGTGGAGCTTCGCGTGCGTGCCGGCGAGAGCCTGGCGCTGGTAGGCCCTTCGGGGGCCGGCAAGACCACGCTGATGCGTCTGGTGCCGCGCCTGCTGGAACCCACCGAGGGCGTGCTGCGCCTCGATGGCGTCGCGCTGCGCGACTGGAGCCTGCGCAGCCTGCGCGAGCAGATCGCCCTGGTCAGCCAGGACGTGGTGCTGCTCAACGACAGCGTGGGCGTGAATGTCAGTTTTGGCGAAGCGGTGGACGAGGCACGGGCCTGGGCCGCGCTGGAAGCCGCGGCCCTGGCGGAGTTCGTGCGCGGGCTGCCGGGAGGCCTGCATGCGGCGGTCGGGCACAACGGCTCGCAGTTGTCGGGAGGACAGCGCCAGCGCCTGTCCATCGCGCGCGCGCTGTACCGAGACGCGCCGGTGCTGATCCTGGACGAGGCCACCAGCGCGCTGGACGCGGAGAGCGAGCGCCTGGTGCAGCAGGCGGTGGACCGGCTGATGGCCGGGCGCACCACCATCGTCATCGCCCACCG
>DAIDHU010000163.1 GCA_027451915.1 Thiomonas sp.
CGCGACCATGGTGCTGGCCAAGGCGATGGAGAAGGCGCATTCGGTGGAGCCCGCGAAGTACCTCAAGTTCATTCGCAACATCGACTACAACGGCGTGACCAAGAAGGACATCCACTTCGAGAAGGACGGCAACCTGGCCGACCCGACCATCACGCTGTCGGCCTTCGACCACGGCGCGAAGAAGGTGGTGGCCGTCGAGCAGGTCAAGTAAGTCTCGGGTTTCCCGAGGCGCGAGCCTGGAGCGCGCCGCCGCCGGAAGATCCCGGAGGCGGCGCGCCAATGCAACGCCCGCACGCGGGCGTTTTTTTATTTTCGGGACCCCGCATGAGCAAGGCATTCGTTTCCGAACGCGACTCCGACGACGAGGATGAGGACGAGGCCGCGCGCCTGCCGGAGTTGCCCGCGGGCACGCGCAACTACATCACCCCGGCCGGTTACGCCAGGCTGCGCGAGGAGCTGCGCGAGCTGCTCGACGTGGAGCGCCCCAAGGTGGTCGAGATCGTCTCCTGGGCAGCCTCGAACGGCGACCGTTCCGAGAACGGGGACTACATCTACGGCAAGAAGCGCCTGCGCGAGATCGATCGCCGCATTCGTTTCCTGGGCAAGCGCCTGGACAAGGCCGAGGTGGTGGACCCCAGCGCCCAGTTCGGCAACGAGCGGGTGTACTTCGGCGCCACCGTGACCTACGCGCAAGCCGACGGCACCGAGAGCGAGGTGACCATCGTGGGCATCGACGAGGTCGAACCCGAGCGCGGGCGCATCAGCTGGATCTCCCCCGTGGCCCGCGCGCTGCTCAAGTCCACCGTGGGCGACGTCGTGACCCTGCCCACGCCGGGAGGGTTGCGCAGGCTGGAGGTCCTGGACGTGCGCTACCCCAGTCCCCAGGGCTGAGGGGCGGGACGGGACAGGACAACTAGGCGCGCGGCTTGATGCGCGCCGCGCGCGAGACGAACTTGTGGGCGCGCACCGCGCGCAGCACGTCGGCCAGGTGCTTGCGGTCCCGCACGGCCAGAATGAAACGCAGTTCGATGGCGGGCTGGCCCGAGTCGTCGTCCATGCGCACGTGGATGATGTCGGCGTCGTGCTCGCTGATGGCCGAGGCCAGCTTGGCCAGCACGCCCTTGCCATTGGTCACCACCACCGCCATGCCCACCTGGTACAGGCCGCTGACCGAAGGCGACCAGCTCAGGTCGATCCAGCTGCGCGGATGCTTGAGGAACAGGCGCCGTGCCTGGGGACAGTCCTGCTGGTGCACGGTCAGCCCCTCGCCCTTGCCCAGGTAGCCCAGCACCGCGTCGCCGGGAATCGGGCGGCAGCAATCCGCATAATGCACCGAGGCGCCCTCGCTGCCGTCGAGCTGCAGCGAGCCGCGCGCGGCCGATTCGCTGCCGGGCAGCGCCGGTTCCTCCAGCGAGCGCTGGTCGATGGCCGCGCGTTGCATCTGCACCCGCTTGGCCACGATCTCGGCCACGCGCTTGCCCAGGCCGATGTCGCCGAACAACTCTTCCTGGGTCCTGTTGCCGCTCCAGTGCAGCAGGCGGCTCCATTGCGCGCTGTCCAGGTCCTCCACGCGCAAATCGAGTTGCTGCAGGGCTCGCACCAGCAGGCGCCTGCCCAGGGCCTGCGACTCCGCCTGCTGCGAGACCTTGAGCTCGTGGCGGATTTTCGAGCGCGCACGCCCGGTGCGCACGAAGCTCAGCCAGTTGGGGTTCGGGCGCGAGTGCGGCGCGGTGACGATTTCGATCACGTCGCCGCTGAGCAGCTCGGTGCGCAGCGGCACCAGCTCGCCGTTGACCTTGGCCGCCACCGTCTGGTTGCCCAGGTCCGTGTGCACCGCGTAGGCGAAGTCCACCGGGGTGGCGCCGCGGGGCAGGGCGAGGATGCGTGACTTGGGCGTGAACACGTACACCGCGTCGGGCGCCAGGTCGACCTTCACGGTTTCGATGAACTCCGCGGCGTCGCGGTTCTCGTTCTGGATGTCCAGCAGGGACTGCAGCCACGCGGCGGTGGTGACCTGCGCGATCGCATCCGCGCTTTCCCCGGCCTTGTACAACCAGTGCGCGGCCACTCCGCTTTCGGCCACCCGGTGCATGGCCTCGGTGCGGATCTGGAATTCCACGGGCACGCCGGTGGGGCCGATCAGCGTGGTGTGCAGCGACTGGTAGCCGTTGAGCTTGGGGATGGCGATGAAATCCTCGAACTTGCCCGGCATCGGCTTGTACTGCGCATGCAGCACCCCCAGCGCGCGGTAGCAGTCGAGCACCTCCGGCACGATCACCCGGAAGCCGAACACATCCTGCACATGGGCGAAGGAGCGATGCTTGCGCTGCATCTTGCGGTAGATGGAGTACAGCGTCTTCTCGCGGCCGTAGAGCTGCGCCTGGATGCCCGCGTCTCCCAGGGACTTGGTGGTGGCGGCCAGGATGCGGTCCACCAGGTCACGGCGGTTGCCCCGCGCCACCCGCACCGCCTCGCTGAGCACCGCGTAGCGCATCGGGTGGCTGTGCTGGAAGCCCAGGTCCTGCAACTCGCGGTAGACCTGGTTGAGCCCCAGCCGGTAGGCGATGGGGGCATAGATGTCCATGGTCTCGTCGGCGATGCGCCGACGCTTTTCCGGGAGCATCGCGCCCAGGGTGCGCATGTTGTGCAACCGGTCGGCGAGCTTGATCAGGATGACCCGGATGTCCCGCGCCATCGCCAGGAGCATCTTGCGAAAGCTCTCGGCCTGGTTTTCCTCGCGGTTGGAGAACTGGATCTTGTCCAGCTTGGTCAATCCGTCCACCAGCATCGCCACGGTCGAGCCGAAGTGCTCGACCAGCTCCGCCTGGGTGATGCCCTTGTCCTCGGCGGTGTCGTGCAGCAACGCCGCCATCAGCGCCTGGGTGTCGAGCTTCCACTCGGCACAGATCTCGGCCACCGCCACCGGGTGGGAGATGTAGGGCTCTCCGCTGGCGCGGTACTGGCCCAGGTGCGCGGCGTCCGCGAATCGGTAGGCCGCGCGGATGAGTTGCAGATCGGCTTCGGGAAGGTAGCCAGCCAGGCGATCGAGCAGACCCGCCAGGCTGACCGCCGCGGCGCGCTCCGGCGTCGGCGGCACCACGCCTTCGGCCAGCGCGGCCTGCGCGGCGCGCTGCTGGGGCCGGCGGTGGATCGCGGGCCGCTTGCGAGCGGTGGGGGGTGTTCCCGAGGGGCTGGGGCGGCTTTGCATGGAGCTGGGCAGGTCGGGAACGTGCCGGGCCGCCCCGGATCAGGCCGCCGGCGCCGGGGCGCGACGGCCGGGCACGGCGGGACTCAGGCCGGTACGCGCTTGAGCATTTCCAGGCCGACCTGGCCGGCGGCGATCTCACGCAGGGCCGTCACCACCGGCTTGTCGCGGGTCTCGATCTTGGGGGAATGCCCCTGCGCCAGCATGCGCGCGCGATAGGTGGCGGCAAGCACGAGCTGGAAGCGGTTGGGCACCTTCTCCAGGCAATCCTCGACGGTGATACGGGCCATGGTTGTTCCTTCAATTGCGTTGCGCCGGAAGCGCGGCATCGATGCCGAGTGCCTCGAACACTTCCGGGTGCGCGCGGCGCTGGGCCGCGAGCCGAAGGCGCTGCGAAACCACGATCGACTCCAGCTCGCGCAGCGCCTCGTGAAAATGTCTATTGACGATTATAAAGTCGAAGTTCGGAGCCTGGGCGATTTCCACCCGGGCCTCGGCCAGCCGGCGCACGATGGCGGCGTCGCTGTCCTCGCCGCGGCGGCGCAGCCGCGCCTCCAGTTCCTCGTAGGAAGGAGGCAGGATGAAGATGCCGATGCAATTCGAGAAATGTCGCCGCACCTGCGCGGCGCCTTGCCAGTCGATCTCGAGCAGCACGTCCACGCCTTCGGCCATGCGATGCTCCAGCCAGGCGCGCGAGGTGCCGTACAGGTTGCCGTGCACCTCCGCCCATTCCAGGAATTCGCCGTCGCGCACGCGGCGCTCGAATTCGGGGCGGCTGACGAAGCAGTATTCGCGCCCGTCTTCCTCCTGCCCGCGCGGAGCCCGCGTGGTGGTGGACACCGAAAGCCGCAATCCCGGGTCGCGCGAGAGCAATTCCCCCACCAGGCTGGACTTGCCGGCCCCGCTGGGCGCGGCGACGACGAACAGGTTCCCGGGAAAATCCATGGTTCCTAGCTTTCTGGGGCACGCGAACCCTGCCGCGCGAATCGCCCGAAGTCTATCAGCCGGGGCGCCGCGGGCCGTCGGCGCTCACTCCAGGTTCTGCACCTGCTCGCGCATCTGCTCGATGCACACCTTCATGTCCACGGCGATTTCGCTGAGTTCCAGCACCGCGGACTTGGACCCCAGGGTGTTGGCCTCGCGGTGCAGTTCCTGGATCAGGAAATCCAGGCGCTTGCCGGCCTCGCCGCCGGCCTGCAGCACCTGATCCATGGCGTCCAGGTGGGACTGCAGGCGGCCGATCTCCTCGGCCACGTCCACGCGCAGCGCGAAGCTTGCCGCCTCCTGCAGCAGCCTCTCGTGGGAGGACTGGGCGTCGGCCGTTCCTCCCAGCAGCTCCAGCGCTTCGCGGAAACGCGCGACAAAGCGCTCCTGCATGCGCGCCACCGCCTGGGGCGCCAGGTCCCGCGCCTGCGCCGCCAGTTCGCGCAAGCGCGCGCAGCGCTCCAGCAGGAAGGCGCGCAGGCGCTCGCCCTCGGCGGCGCGCGCGGCCTGCAGCGCGCGCAGCGCGGCGGCGGCGGCCGTCGATGCGGCGCCGGCCAGGCTTTCGGCGCCCGCCCGCGGCGCCGCCTGGGCGCCGCCCATGCGCCAGGCCTCGGCCACCGTCAGGGGCTGCAGCTGCGGCCAGCGCCGCAGCAGCTCGGCCTGCGCCTCCAGCAGAGGCTGCAGCGCGGGCGCCTCGGGCAGTTGCAGCGCCGCCGCGGGCGCTTCCACGCTCACCCGGCATTCCAGCTTGCCCCGGCGAAGCTCCCGCGCCAGCAGGGCCCGCAATCCGGCTTCGGATGCTCGAAGTTCATCGGGCAGCCTGAAGGAGATATCCAGGAATCGACCGTTTACGCTGCGCAGATCCACGTGTACGCTGAGGGCGCCGGGCGCCTCGACCGCGGCCGAGGCCTCGCCGTAACCGGTCATGCTATAAATGGCTCCCACTGGGATCTCCCGGGTTCTAGGGTTCCTGATTTCCTTCCAGCGCATTCTTCCACACCCCGCCCCAGCGCCGGTCCGCCGCGAACCGCTCCAGCATGTCGAACAAGAACAAACCCGCGCCGCTCGAACCGGAAAGCCAGGTCGGCGGATACCGCGTGTTGCGCAAGCTCGCCAGCGGCGGTTTCGGCGTGGTCTACCTGGCCGTGGGCGGGGACGGCCAGCGCGTGGCCATCAAGGAATACCTGCCGGCCTCGCTGGTCGAACGCCTGCAGGGCGAGACCGTGCCGGTGGTGCAGCCCGAGAAGCTCGCGCTGTACCGGCTGGGCCTGAAGAGCTTTTTCGAGGAAGGGCGCTCGCTGGCCCAGATCTCCCACCCCAGCGTCGTGGGGGTGCTCAACTTTTTCCGCGAGAACGAAACCGTCTACATGGTGATGAACTACCTGGAGGGCTCGTCCCTGCAGGAGTTCATCATCACGGCGCGCGAACTCAAGCGCAAGAAAATCTTCCGCGAATCGACCATCCGCTCGCTGTACGACGAGATCCTGCAGGGCCTGCGCGTGGTGCACCAGCACAAGATGCTGCACCTTGACATCAAGCCGGCCAACCTGTTCATCACCGACGACGACAAGCCCATTCTGATCGACTTCGGCGCCGCCCGCGAGGTGATCGGGCAGCAGGACAAGCGCTTTCGTCCCATGTACACCCCCGGATTCGCGCCTCCGGAGATGTACAAGCGCGATGCCTCCTTCGGCCCCTGGACCGACATCTACGCGGTGGGCGCGTGCATCTACGCCTGCATGACCGGCTATCCGCCGCACGAGGCCACCCAGCGCCTGGAGAAGGATCGCCTGGGTGCGCAACTGGCCAAGCTGCGCGGCGTGTACTCGGACAACCTGATCGAGATCGTCGAGTGGTGCATGTCCCTCGACCCGCTGGCGCGCCCGCAAAGCGTGTTCAACCTGCAAAAGGAACTCGGCGCCGAGAATCCGCGTCGCTACACGCAGCTCACCCTGAGCGAGAAGCTGCGCATGCAGATCGACGAACTGGTCAACGACACGAAGGCCCGCGTGGACAAGGCGATCCAGGCCACGCGCTTCGGCAGCGGCGCGCGCCGGCATTGAAGCGGCGCGAGCTCCACGGGGAATTGCCATGAGGTTTTCCGTCTACCAGGTCAGTCGCCGCGGCGGGCGCTCCAACAACGAGGACCGCGTCGGCTACTGCTACACCCGCGAAAGCGTGCTGCTGGGCCTTGCCGACGGCATGGGCGGGCATCCGCGCGGCGACGTGGCCGCCCAGATCGCCCTGACCACCGTCTCGGGCATGTTCCAGCGCGAGGCCCAGCCGACCCTGGATGATCCACGGGCCTTCCTGCGCCGCGCCGTGCAGACCGCGCACGAGCACATCCACCGCTACGCCCGCGAGCAGCGCCTGGAGGACTTCCCGCGCACCACCATCGTGCTGTGCGTGCTGCAGGGCGGCACCGCCCAATGGGCCCATGTGGGCGACTCGCGCCTGTACTACCTGCGCGAAGGCTCGCTGCTGACCCGCACGCTGGACCATTCCCATGCCGAGCAGCGCATGCTTCAGACCATCCCCGGCGCCGCGGCGGCGCAGGCCTCGACGCCGCGCACCGCCAACCGCAACGTGCTCTACACCTGCCTGGGCTCGCCGCAGGCTCCCTTCATCGAGATCGGCGTGCCGCAGAAGCTTCGCACGGGCGACCTGATCATGCTGTGTTCCGACGGATTGTGGAGCCAGATCGACGAAAGTTCCATCGTCAGCGTGCTCAGCGCGCGCGCCCTCTCCGATGCCGTGCCCGAGCTGGTCGAGCGCGCCTTGCGCAACCGTTCGGCCGAGTCGGACAACGTGACCGCGCTGGCCATCGAATGGGAAGCCGATACCGAGCGCGACACCACGCAGGGTGTGAGCACGCAGAACCTCGCCCCCGGCGTGTTCGCCTCGACCTTCCAGGCCGAGTTGCGCGACTTGCCGGTGGATGACCTGGACGATGCGGCGATCGAGCGCTCGATCGCCGAGATCAACGAGGCCATCCGCCGCGCCGCCGCCAAGAAATAGCCACCCACCCACCCACGATGTCCGCTCCCCGTTTGGATGGACGCGCCGCCGACCAGCTGCGCGAGATTCGTTTCACCCGTTCGTTCACCTGTCACGCCGAAGGCTCGGTGCTGGTCGAGTTCGGACGCACCCGCGTGCTGTGCACCGCCAGCGTCGAGGAGAAGGTGCCCCCGCACCGCCGCGGCAGCGGCCTGGGCTGGGTCACCGCCGAGTACGGCATGCTGCCGCGCGCCACCCACACGCGCAGCGAGCGCGAGGTCAAGCGCGGGCGCCCGCAGGGGCGCACCGAGGAGATCCAGCGCCTCATCGGGCGCAGCCTGCGCAGCGTGTTCGATTTTTCCGCGCTGGGCGAGCGCCAGATCGTGCTGGACTGCGACGTGCTGCAGGCCGACGGCGGCACCCGCACGGCGGCCATCACCGGCGCCGCGGTGGCCGCCTGGGACGCCTGCGAAGGGCTGCTGCGCCGCGGCGCCGTCGCCGCGCATCCCATGCGCGAACTGGTGGGCGCGGTCTCCGTGGGCCTGCTCGGCGGGCGGGTGCTGGTCGACCTGGCCTACGAGGAGGATTCGCGCTGCGACTGCGACATGAACGTGGTCGGAACCGGCGCGGGCCATCTGGTGGAGGTGCAGGGCACCGCGGAAGGCGATCCTTTCAGCCGTGCCCAGCTCGACGCCCTGGTCGACGCCGCGCAGGCCGCGCTGCAGCGCATCCACGAGCTGCAGCTGCAGGCGCTGCGCCAGCCCGCCTGAACCTCCGATCGCGCAGACCCACGATGCATCCCAGCGAACTCGTGCTGGCCACGGGCAACCCGGGCAAGCTTGTCGAATTCCAGTCGCTGTTGAGCGCGCTGGAGCTCGAGTTGCAGCCCCTCGATCCCTCCGTGCCCGAGTGCCCGGAGCCCTTCGGCACCTTTGTCGAGAACGCGCTGGCCAAGGCACGCCACGCCAGCGGCCACACCGGCAAGCCCGCGCTGGCCGACGATTCCGGGCTGTGCGTGCGCGCCCTGGGCGGAGCCCCCGGCGTGCTGTCGGCGCGCTACGCCGTGGCCGAGGGCCAGGCGCCGCTGCCCCGCGCCGAGCAGGACGCGCTCAACAACCAGCTGTTGCTGCAGCGCCTGCAAGGCGTGGGCGAGCGTCGCGCCCATTTCGTGTGCGTGCTGGTCGCCTTGCGCCATGCCGAGGACCCCGAGCCGCTGATCGCCCACGGCTGGCTGCACGGCCACGTGGCGGGCGCGCCGGCGGGCGAGGGGGGCTTCGGCTACGACCCCCTGTTCGTGCTGCCGCAACGCGGGCTCACCCTGGCCCAGCTCGAGGCCGCCGAGAAGAACCGCCTCAGCCACCGCGCCCGCGCCGCCGCGCAGATGGCCCAGCTGCTCGAGGCTTTCTGGGGCGTGGCGCCCCGCGCGCAGCACCAGGCGATCTGATGCCCGTCATCCCGCTGCACCCCGAGCGCGCCGAATCCGGCGCGCCGGCGGGCCATGAACAATCCCTGCAGCGCGCCGCGGCCGACCTGCCGCAGCGCATGCGCGCCGGCACCTTGCAGCTGCGCGAGCTTCCGCCCCTGTCGCTGTACGTGCATCTGCCCTGGTGCCTGCGCAAGTGCCCCTATTGCGATTTCAACTCCCATGTGCGGGACCGGATCGACCAGGGCCGCTTCGCCGCCGCGCTGCGCCGGGAGCTCGCGCATGAGGCCGCGCGGCTTGGCCGGCGGCAGCTTTCGTCCATCTTCTTCGGCGGCGGCACGCCGAGCCTGATGGAACCCGCGACCGTCGCCGCCCTGATCGACGACGCCGCGCGCTGGTTCGACCCGGTCCCGGGGATGGAGATCACCCTGGAGGCCAACCCGACCTCCATCGAGGCGGGCCGCTTCGCCGGCTTCCGCGAAGCCGGCGTGAACCGCGTCTCGGTGGGGGTGCAAAGCCTCGATCCCGACATGCTGACCTTCCTCGGCCGCGAGCACTCGGCGGCTCAGGCCGTGGCGGCGCTGGAGCTTGCCCGGCG
>DAIDHU010000164.1 GCA_027451915.1 Thiomonas sp.
GCCTGGCCAACCCCGGCGGCGCCGATGCCGAGCTGCGCTGGCTGCGCCAGGGCGTGGGCGGTCTGGCCAGCGTGCGCCGCGGGCGCGACGCGCCACCCGCGGAGCGGCGCCCCGAGCTCGATCGAGCCGGGGCCTGGCAGCGCCTGCAGGCGCTGCGGGCAAGGCTTCGCGCGCGGCTGTACGCCGCCATGGGCAGCCACCCGCGGGCCGGCACCCTGGCCGCGCTGGCGCTGGGCGACCAGGCCGCCGTGGGTGAGGCGGAATGGCAGGTGTACCGAGCCACCGGGGTGGCCCACCTGATGGCCGTCTCGGGCCTGCATGTGGGCCTGCAGGCCTGGCTGGCCGGCGCGCTGGCCGGCGGCCTGTGGCGACGCCTGCGCTGGCGCGGCCTGCCGCTGCCCCTGCGCCTTCCCGCGCCCTGGCCGGTGGGCGCGGCGCGGGCGCTGGGCGCGCTGGGCTACGCCATGCTCGCCGGGTTCGGGGTGCCGGCGCAGCGCGCCGTGCTGATGCTGGTGGTGGCGCTGGCGCTGCGCCTGTGCGCGCGACGCCTGGCCTGGGCGCAGGTGCTGGGCGCCGCCTTGTGCGCGGTCCTGCTGTGGGACCCCTGGGCCATCGCCCAGCCGGGCATCTGGCTGTCCTTCGGGGCGGTCGCGGCGCTGCTGCTGGCCGAGCCGAGCGGCAGCGCGCAGGAGCCGCGGGGGCCGCGCCCGCGCTGGCGCGCGGCCTGGCTGCGTCTTCGCGCCGCCGCGCGCGCGCAGTGGGCCGTGAGCCTGGCGCTGGCGCCGCTGACCCTGGTGTTCTTCCAGCAGGTGTCGTTGGCGGCGCCGCTGGCCAATGCGCTGGCCATCCCCGTCGTCACCCTGGGCGTGCTGCCCCTGGCCATGCTCGGCTTCGTGCTGCCGACGCCGCTGGATGCGCTGGCCTGGCGCCTGGCCGCGGGCCTGCAGGACGCCTTGCTGCTCCCGCTGGGGCACATGGCGGCATGGCCGCGAGCCCAATGGCATGCGGCCGCTCCCGCCGCGCCGGCGCTGGCCCTGGCGCTGCCGGCCGTGCTGGCCCTGGTGCTGCCCTGGCCCTGGCGCCTGCGCCTGCCCGGCGCGGCGGCGCTGGCGCTCTTGCTGCTGGCCCCGGCCCCACGGCCGCGCCAGGGGCATCTGGAGGCCTGGCTGGCCGATGTGGGGCAGGGCAGCGCCATCGTGCTGCGCACCCGGCGCCATACCCTGGTGTTCGACACCGGGCCGCCGCTGGGCCGGGGCCGGGATGCCGGCTCGCGCGTGCTGCTGCCCTTGCTGCGCCACCTGGGCGAGCGCCGGCTCGACCTCGTGGTGCTCAGCCATGCCGACGCCGACCACATCGCCGGCGCGGGCGCGCTGGCGCGCGCCTACCCGGGCACCCCGGCGGCGGGCTCGGTGCGGGCGCGGCGCCTGCGGGCGCTGGGATTCGCCTCGGCGACGCGCTGCCGTGCCGGGCAGGCCTGGACCTGGGACGGCGTGCGCTTCGAGTGGCTGCACCCGGAGCCGCGCAGCCGGCTGCGCGAGGACAACGCCGGCTCCTGCGTGCTGCGGGCAGCTTCCGCGCATGGCTCGGTGCTGCTGACCGGGGACCTGGAGCGCGCGCAGGAACTCACGCTTCTGCGAGGCCCGCGAGGGCGCGGGCTGCATGCCGACCTGCTCGTGGCCGGGCACCACGGCAGCCGTGGATCCAGCAGCGAGGAGTTCCTGCGCATGGTGGCCGCGCGCGCCGTGGCGGTGCAGGCGGGCCTGCTCAATGCCTACGGGCACCCGCACCCGGAATTCCTGGCCCGGCTGCGTGAGCAGGGCCTGTGCCCGGGACGCACGGACCTGCAAGGTGCCCTGGCCTGGAGCGACCGCCAGCCCTGGCGCCTTCTCGGCTGGCGGGCCGCGCAGCCGCGCTTCTGGCGCCTTCGCGCGGACGCTTGCCGTGTTCCACGGCCGGAGAGCCGCGCGGGGCCTCATCGCGCCTGCGGCGCCGCAGTTGCGCCAGGGCGCCGACGCGGCCACAATGAAAAGGCTCCACGGCGCATGGCCGATGGTCCAAGCACTCACTCTGGCCGCTGAACACCTTGACCAAGAAACGCTCTGCCTCCGCGCAAGTCTCGCTGGACTCCCTGGCGGGCCACTACATCCGCCGCCTGCAGCAAATCGCGGTGGCCATTTTTCTGCAGGAGAACGAAGAGCACCGGCTGACCCCCGTGCAATACGCGGCACTCCAGGAAGTGCGCAACACACCCGGGCTGGACCAGCGCACGCTGGCGCGCACCATCGGCTTCGATACGTCCACGATCGCGGGAGTCATCGACCGCCTGGAGGCGCGCGGGCTGGTGCGGCGCAATGCCTCGCCGGAGGACCGGCGCGTGCGCCTGCTGGAGGCCACCGCGAGCGGCATCGAGCTTCTGGATGCGGCCTTGCCCGCGGTGCTGCGCACCCAGGATCGCATTCTCCAGCCCTTGTCGCCGAGCGAACGGGTCGAGTTCCTGCGCATGCTTCACCGCCTGGTGGCCGCGAACAACGAGCTGAGCAGGGCCCCGAGTCGTTGAGCCTGGGGGCGCAGACCCGTCTTCCAAGCGAGTCGTCTCAGGGTAGACCCTAGCACAGATCGGATAAACACTCAGTATGCTGATGATATGTATACAGACGAAATGGGCGCCTCGCCCATGGGGAGACCTGGATGAACTGGAAGACGATGTTCGGTGGCGCTGCCGCAGCTGCCCTGATGCTGGCGAACGCGCACGCGGCCGAGCCGCTGAAGATCGGGCTGATCCTGCCCATGTCGGGCCCCTTCGCCACCTACGGCGCCGAGATCAGCGACGGCGTGCAGCTGTGGCTCAAGGAGCACGGCGGCCTTGCCGGCGGACGCAAGGTCGAGATCATCCTGCGCAATGACGCGCCCGGCACCTCCGGTGACGTCGACAAGCGCCTGGCCCAGTCCCTGATCGTCAAGGACAAGGTCGACCTGCTGGCCGGCTTCGCCCTCACCCCCTCGGCCTTCGCGGTGGCCCCGCTGGCCACCGAGGCCAGGGTTCCGATGGTGATCATGAACGCCGCCACCTCCTCGGTGACCACCAAGTCGCCCTACATCGTGCGCGTTTCGATGACCCTTCCGCAAAGCGCCAAGGTCATCGCCGACTGGGCCGCGAAAAACGGCGTGCACAAGGCCTTCGTGCTGGCCGCGGACTATGCGCCGGGCTTCGATGCCGCCACGCAATTCAAGAAATCCTTCACCGCCGATGGTGGCTCCATCGTAGGCGACGTCAAGGCGCCGCTGAGCAACCCCGACTACTCGCCGTACCTGCAGCGCATCAAGGCCACCAGGCCCGACGCGGTGTTCCTGTTCCTGCCCCCGGGCGCGGGAACCATCGCCTTGATGAAGGGCTTCGTCGACCAGGGGCTGCGTGCCAGCGGCATCCGGCTGATCGGCACCGGGGACCTGACCGACGAGGCGATTCTCGACAGCCTGGGCAAGCCGGCGCTCGGCGTGGTCACCGCCTTCCACTACTCGGGGGTGCACGAGTCGGCGCAGAACAAGGCCTTCGTGGCGGCCTTCCGGACGAGCTGGCCGACCCTGCGCCCGGACTTCATGGCCGTGGGCGGCTACGACGGCATGCAGCTGATCGATCTGGCCTTGGCCAGGGCCCACGGCAACGCCAGCGGTCCGGCCTTCATGAGCGCCGTCAAGGGCCTGCACTGGATGAGTCCGCGCGGCCCCGTGAGCATCGACCCGGCCACCCGCGACATCGTGCAGGACGAGTACCTGCGCAAGGTGGAGCTGGTCGACGGGCATCTGCAGAACGTGGAATTCGCCACTGTCCCGAAGGTCAAGGACCCGGGCAAGTGAGCCCTGCGCGACTCCCGGGCCGCGCGTTGAGCGCGGCCGCTGATCCCAGGCGCGGCGCGGCGAAGACATGTTGACCATCCTGTTCGACGGCATCGCCGAGGGCATGCTGCTGTTCCTGCTCAGCGTGGGCCTGTCGGTGACCCTGGGCCTGATGAATTTCGTCAACCTGGCCCACGGCGCCTTCGCCATGCTGGGGGGCTATGTCTGCGTGCTCGTGCTCGAGCGCCTGGGCATGCCCTTCGCGCTGGCCGTGGTCGCCGCGGCGCTGGCGGCGGCGCTGGCCGGGTTGGTGCTCGAGCGCGTGCTCTACCGCCGCCTGTACAAGGCCTCGCACCTTGACCAGGTGTTGTTCTCGATCGGTCTGGTGTTCATGTCGGTGGCGGCGGCCACCTACCTGTTCGGCGACCAGCAGCAGGCCTTCACGCTGCCGCGCGCGCTGCGCCGGACCTGGCATCTGCCGGGGCTCGAGGTCGATGCCTACCGGCTGCTGCTGGTCCTCGTCGGCCTCGCGCTGGCCGCCTCGCTGCACGCGCTGGTCACGCGTACCCGCTTCGGCGCCAGCCTGCGCGCGGCGGTCGACAACCAGCGCGCGGCGCGCGGCCTGGGCATCGACGTGGACAGTGTGTTCGTGGCCACCTTCGCGCTGGGCTCGGGGTTGGCGGGCCTGGGCGGAGCCCTGGGGGTGCAGATGCTCGGGCTGAGCCCGGAATATCCGCTGCAGTACATCGTGTACGTGCTGATCGTGGTCGCCGTAGGCGGGGCCGGCAGCATCCAGGGCTCGTGGATCGCCTCACTGCTGCTGGGCGTGGTCGACGTGGCCGGCAAGTACTACCTGCCGCAGCTGGGACCCTTCCTGATCTACGCGGTGATGGTGCTGGCTCTGCTGCTGCGCCCCCAGGGCCTGTTCGGCACCCGGCTCGCGAGCTGAGAAGGTGTGAGCTGACTCGACCATGACAAACCCGCCCACCCTCGCTTCATCCACCGCCTGGCTGCGGCAGGCCGCCCGCTGGCACTGGGCCGAATACGCCTTCTGGGCCGTGCCCGTGGCGGCCTACTTCCTGTTCCCCGACGAGCTCGCATTGCTGTCGCAGATTGCCATCACGGCGCTGTTCGCCCTGTCTCTGGACCTGGTGCTGGGAGTCGCCGGCATCCTTTCCCTGGGCCAGGCGGCGTTGTTCGCCATCGGCGCCTACCTGGCCGGCCTGATCGCCTTGCATGGCTGGACCGACCCGCTGCTCGGCCTGGCGGCAGCCGCGGCCGGCAGCGCGGCCTTCGGCTTCGCCACCAGTTTCCTGGTGCTGCGGGGCGCCGATCTCACGCGCCTGATGGTGACCCTGGGGCTGGCGCTGCTCCTGTACGCGGTGGCCAACCAGTACACCAGCCTGACCGGTGGCCTGGACGGGCTGCAGGGCATCAGCGTGGCGCCGCTGCTGGGCCGCTTCGCCTTCGGGCTGTACGGCAGGGCGGCCTACATCTACTGCACGGTGGTGCTGTTCCTGGCCTTCTGGGCGGTGCGCCGCCTGAGCCATTCGCCCTTCGGCCTGTCGCTGCGTGGCCTGCACCAGAATGCGCGACGCATTCCAGCGCTGGGCATGTCGGTGCGCGCGCGCCTGGTGGCCGCCTATACCCTGGGCGCGGCGCTGGCCGGCATCGCCGGCGCCTTGCTGACCCAGACCACGCAGTTCGTGTCCATCGACGTGCTCAGCTTCGAGCGCTCCGCCGATGTGCTGCTGATGGTGGTGCTCGGCGGGACCGGAACCCTGTACGGCGCGATGCTCGGCGCCACCGTGTTCATGCTGGTGCACAACATGCTGTCCAACCTCAACCCCCAGTACTGGCAGTTCTGGATGGGAGCCGCGCTGGTGCTGGTGGTCATGCTGGCGCGCGGCGGCATCGTGGGCGGGCTGCGCCAGGCCACGCGGAGTGCGTGGTGGAAACGGCGATGAGCTCCGCACCGGCGCTGCAGACGCGCAACCTGGTCAAGCGCTTCGGCGGCTTCACGGCGACCAACGACGTCAGCCTGAGCCTGTCCACCGGCGCGCGCCATGCGCTGATCGGGCCGAACGGCGCGGGCAAGACCACGCTGATCCACCTGCTCAGCGGTTACCTCGAGCCCAGCGCCGGGCAGGTGCTGCTCGACGGGCGTGAGGTGACTCGGCTGGCCCAGCACCAGCGCGTGGCGCGCGGCCTGGCGCGCACCTTCCAGATCAACAGTCTGTTTCCCGATCTCAGCGTGCTCGAGAGCGTGGTCCTGGCGGTGGCCCAGCGGCGCGGCATCGGTGCGCGCTTCTGGCGCGCCGTGGGCGCCCACGCGCAGGCCGTGGACGAGGCCGCCCAGTTACTGCAGACCCTGGGCCTGCTCGACGTGGCGCGCCGGCCCGCGCGCGAGCTGGCCTACGGGCGCCAGCGCCTGCTGGAGATCGCCCTGGCGATGGCGCTGCGCCCGCGGGTGCTGCTGCTCGACGAGCCCGCCGCCGGCGTGCCGACGGGGGAAAGCCGCGCCTTGTTCGAGATCATCGCCCAGCTTCCGCGCGACGTGACCATCGTGCTGATCGAACACGATATGGACCTGGTGTTTCGCTTCGCCGAGCGCATTTCCGTGCTGGTCAACGGGAGCATCCTCACCGAGGGCACGCCCGAGCAGATCGCGCAGGATCCGCAGGTGCGCGAGGTCTATCTGGGGAGCTCGCTGCATGCCTAGGCTGCTGGAGGTCGAGGACGTCTGGGCCGGCTATGGCAGCGGCACGGTGCTGCAGGGCGTGGGCCTTTCGCTGGACAGCGCGGGCAGCCTGGCGCTGCTGGGGCGCAACGGCATGGGCAAGACCACGCTGTTGGCCACGCTCATGGGGGCGACCCGCCAGTCGCGCGGCAGCATTCGCCTGGCCGGGCGCGAGCTGGTCAAGGTGGCGGGATTCCGGCGCGCACGCGCCGGGCTCGGCTGGGTACCGCAGGAGCGCGACATCTTTGCGTCGCTGAGCGTGGAGGAGAACCTGCGGGTCGTGGCCCGGCGCGGGCCCTGGGACCTGACGCGGGTGTACGCGATGTTCCCCCGGCTTCGGGAGCGCCGCCGCAACCTGGGCAACCAGCTGTCGGGCGGCGAGCAGCAGATGCTGGCCATGGGGCGAGCGCTGATGCTCAATCCGCGCATCCTGCTGCTCGACGAGCCGCTGGAGGGACTGGCGCCGTTGATTCGCGAGGAACTGCTGGCCTCGATCGCCCAGATGAGCCAGGCCTCGGAAATGGCCATGATCCTGGTCGAACAGCACGCGTGGCAAATCCTGCCCATCACCCAACAGGCCCTGGTGCTCGAGCGCGGCCAGGTCGT
Source organism: Thiomonas sp. (assembly GCA_027451915.1). Lineage (GTDB taxonomy): Bacteria > Pseudomonadota > Gammaproteobacteria > Burkholderiales > Burkholderiaceae_C > Thiomonas_A. The sequence goes on from DAIDHU010000164.1 coordinate 7,181, forward strand.
GCACCAGGGCGCCAGCGAGGCGCTGCTGGCCGAACCGGCCACGCTCGAGCGCTGGCTCGGCGTGGCCGCTCATTGACAGGCAAGGGGAGCGGACAGCCATGAGTACGCGGCAACGGGTGGTCAGCGCGATCCTGGGCGAGCATCGCGCGCTGTCGGCGGTGATCGAGGCCTTGCGTCACGTCGCGCTGGCGGTGGAGCAGGGCGGTCTGCAGCCCGACTACGTCATGCTCTGGTCGCTGGTCTACTACATCGACCAGTACCCGGAGACCCATCACCATCCGATGGAGGAGCAGGCCCTGTTCCCGGCCGTGCGCGCGCGGAGCGCAGGCCTCGAGGAGGTGCTGGACGAGCTCGGGCGCCAGCACGGCGCAAGCCGCGCGCATCTCGACGAGCTGCGTGCCTTGCTGGGGAACATGGAGGCCGGCATTCCGGGCGCGCGGCAGGCCTTCGCCGCCACGGCGGCCAGCTACGCGGGCTTCCATCAACGCCATATGCTGCTGGAGGAAAGCCGCGTGCTGCCTACCGCCATCGAGGTGCTGCGCGAGGAGGACTGGGAGGCGCTGCTGCCGCGGGTGCAAGGGCGCGCGGACCCGCTGGACGCCCAGGCGGTGAACAGCGACCCCTGGTTCCGGGAGGTTTTCCGTCGACTCGTGGCCATCGTCCCCCAGCCCTGGGGGCTCGGCGCTCCGCGCTGAGGCGCGCGCCCGAGCGCGCTCCGGGCCATTGACTATGTTTTTATGCTAATCATCAGTACACTGATGATTAGCCCGATCCAGGAGGAATCATGAACAAACTTGCGAACGCGGGAACCATGTTGGTGGCGGGGGGAGGCATCGGCGGTCTGGCCGCCGCGCTGGCGTTGGCCCGGCGTGGGTTCTCGGTCAAGGTGCTCGAGCAGTCGCCGCAGATCGGGGAGATCGGCGCCGGCATCCAGCTCGGGCCGAACGCCTTCAACGCGCTGGACGCGCTGGGCGTGGGCGAGCGGGCGCGCGGGCGTGGCGTCTACACCGACTGCATGGTGATGCACGACGCCATCGACGGCTCCCTGGTCGGGCGCATTCCCACCGGGGCGGAGTTCCTCGAGCGCTTCGGCAACCCCTACGCGGTGATCCACCGCGTGGACATCCACGGCTCGCTGCTCGAGGGGGTGCAGCAAAGCCGCAACGTGGAGCTGCTGACCTCGACCCACATCGAGCGCGTCGAGCAGGACGACAGCGGCGTGTCGGTGATCGACCAGCACGGCAAGGTGTATCGCGGTGACGCGCTGATCGGTGCCGACGGCGTCAAGTCCGTGGTGCGCGCCGCCTATGTAGGCGATCCGGCCCGGGTCACTGGCCACGTGGTGTATCGCGCCGTGGTCGACCGGAGCGAGTTCCCGGCCGACCTGCAATGGAACGCGGCCAGCATCTGGGTCGGCCCCAACTGCCACCTGGTGCACTATCCGCTGCGCGGTGGAGAGCAGTACAACGTGGTGGTCACCTTCCACAGCCGCCAGCAGGAGCAGTGGGGAGTCACCGAAGGAAGCCGCGAGGAAGTGCGGAGCTATTTCCAGGAGGTGTGCCCGAAGGCGCGCCAGCTCATCGACATGCCCAGGAGCTGGAAGCGCTGGGCGACCGCGGATCGCGAGCCCATCGGCACCTGGAGCTTTGGTCGCGTGACCCTGCTGGGCGATGCCGCGCATCCGACGACCCAGTACATGGCCCAGGGCGCCTGCATGGCCATCGAGGACGCGGTGACCCTGGGCGAGGCGCTGCGCGAGCACGACAACGCCATTGCGCCGGCCTTCGATCTGTACCAGCGCTCGCGCGTGGCGCGCACGGCCCGCATCGTGCTGTCCAGCCGCGAAATGGGGCGCATCTACCACGCCAAGGGCGTCGAGCGCCTGGTGCGCAACGATCTCTGGAAGGGACGAAGCACCCAGGGCTTCTACGACGCCATGCAATGGCTGTACGGCTGGCGCATCGAGAACTGCCTCGCCCGATGAACGACTTGCCCGGATCGCCCCGCGGCTTGCCTGCCAGGCGCCGCGCAAGCTCCGCCGATACCACCCGAAGGACTTTCATGACTTCCGATACCTACCTCTGGGCCCCGCCGGCCATGCCCTCGGCGGCCGTGCGCGGCCGCGCCGAACGTGCCCCCGTGAATCGCCTGTTCTTCGTCGGGCGCAACTACCACGCCCATGCCGCGGAGATGGGGCGTCCGGTCGACAAATCGGTCGAGCAGCCTTTTTACTTCACCAAGTCGCCCTCCACGCTGGTGG